>USFL01000031.1 GCA_900553905.1 uncultured Eubacteriales bacterium
CCTATCTGGCCGGGCAGGGACGGCGCGTGCTCTTTGACGCCGAGCATTTCTTCGACGGCGCGCAGTACGACCGGGACTATGCCATGGAGGCGCTGCGGGCGGCGCGGCAGGGCGGCGCGGACGTGCTGGTTTTGTGCGATACCAAGGGCGGCACGCTGCCGGACGCGCTGCGCGCCCGTACGGCGGAGGTGCTTTGCGCGCTGGGGGACACGCGCGTGGGCATCCATTGCCATGACGATATGGGGCTGGCCGTGGCGGGCAGCCTGGCCTGCGTGAGCGCGGGCGCGACCATGGCGCAGGCCACCGTGGGCGGCGTGGGGGAGCGGTGCGGCAACACCAATCTGAGCACGTTGCTGGCCACGCTTCAACTGAAGATGGGCTATGCGCTGGTGCCGCCGGAAAACATGCACACGCTTACCCAGACCACGCGCGAGATCCTGGAAGTGATGAACCTGACCCCCAATCCCCGCGCGCCCTATGTGGGGTACAGCGCCTTTGCGCACAAGGGCGGCATGCACATCGACGGCGTGGTGAAGGACGCGGCCAGCTTTGAGCATATTTCTCCGGAAGCCGTGGGCAACCAGCGCCGCTTTCTGCTCAGCGAGCAGGTGGGGCGCACGGGCGTATATGCGCGCCTCAAGCGCCTTCTGCCCGATATCAGCCGCGATGACCCGCGCGTCAAGCGCGTGACCGAGCGGCTCAAGCGCCGCGAGCTGCGCGGCTATGCCTACGAGAGCGCCGACGGCAGCTTCGACCTGATGGCGCTGGACACGTTGGGCATGGGCAAAAAGTACTTTGAGGTACGGGATTTCCATGTGCTTTCGGGCAACCAGCGCGATGAGCGCAGCGCCCAGGCATACATCAAAGTAAGCGTGGATGGGCGCGAGGAGATCAACGCCGCTGAGGGCGACGGCCCCGTGAACGCGCTGGACCTGGCGCTCAGGAAGGCGCTGCTGGTGTTTTATCCGCAGGTGGAGCGCATGCGCCTGCGCGATTTCAAGGTGCGCGTCATCGACAGCGGCGGCACGGCCAGCGTGGTCCGCGTGCTCATTGAGAGCACCGACGGCAGCCACGTATGGACCACCACGGGCGTCAGTTCCAACATCATCCAGGCATGCCTGGCGGCGCTTCAGGATTCCTTGACCTATTTCCTGACGTTTGTGGCCTAAACGCAGGGGCGCGGAGGAAATTTTCCTCCGCGCCCCTGAATCGTTTGGGCTGCATTCGGCCGCTTACGGAAGCCGGTTGCCTGCCGCGCGATAGATGGCATACCAGTCCTCGCGCGAAATCTGGGTGTTCGCGCCCGATATGATCTGCTTCATGCGCTCCGGATTGGTGGTGCCGGAGATGACCTGAATCATCATGGGGATGCGCGTAAGCCAGGCCACGGCCATTGCGGTCTTGGTCACGCCGTATTTTTCGGCCATCTCATCCAGAATGCGGTTGACTTCCGGGAAGTCCGGGTTATCCAGGAACACGCCCTCGATAAACCCGTACTGGAAGGGCGACCATACCTGTAGCACAATCTTTTTCAGCTTGCAGTATTCAAGCACGCCGCCGTCGCGGTCCACCGAGCCGGGGAAGGTGGTGTTGACGTTGATGCCCTGGTCGATCATGCCGGTGTGGACCACGCTCATCTGCATCTGGTTGAACAACAGCCGCTCGCCGACGGCCTGCTGCAACACCTCCATCTGCATGGGGTTGTGGTTGCTGACGCCGAAGTAACGCACCTTGCCGGATTCCTTGAGGTCGCGGAAGGCACGGGCGATTTCCTCCGGCTCCGCCAGCGCATCCGGACGGTGGATGAGCAGCGCGTCCAGATGATCGGTGTGCAGCTTGCGCAGGCTGTTTTCGGCGCTGGCAACGATGTGCTCATAGGACGAGTCATAGAAACCGGTACGAATGCCGCACTTGCTTTGCACAATCATGCGGTCGCGCAGGCTGGGATTGGCGGCCAGCACTTCGCCAAAGCGCACTTCGGACTGATGGTTGCCGTAGAAATCCGCATGGTCGAAGAAATCCACACCGCCCTCCAGCGCGGTCATGATCAGCGCTTCCAGGCTGCGCACATCCATATCGGCAATGCGCATGCAGCCCATGGCGGCGCAGGGAATGGAAAAGCCGGGGGCGGGTTCATAGCGTTTCATAAACGTATCCTCCATAACGATCCGAAATAGGTCAGCCTTTGACGGCGCCGGCGGTGGCGCCCTCCTTTTGGAAGGTCTGCATAAACAGGTAGATCACGATGCTGGGCACGATGACCAGCGTGGTGCCGGAGAGAATCACCTGCCAGGGCGTGGCCAGGCCGTCGCTCAGGGGCAGCATGGAGACGGACACCATCAGCGTGTACTTGGAGCTCTTGTTGAGGAACAGCAGCGGCCAGAAGAAATCGTTCCAGCGCGCAATCAGCGTAAGCGAGGCCCATGAGGCCAGCGCCGGCTTTACGATGGGACAGACCACCCGCACAAAGATGCCAAAGTCGCGGCAGCCGTCGATGCGGGCCGCCTCCAGAATCTCATCGGGCACTTCCATCATGTACTGGCGGAGGTAGAACACGCCCACCGCCGTGGCCAGCCTGGGAAGAATCAGCGACCAGAGGTTGTTGATCAGATCGAGGTTTCGCATGATCAAAAACAGCGGAATGGAGCCGACCTCGGCAGGAATGGTCATGGTGGCGACCACAAAGTAGAACAGCGCGTTGCGTGCGGGAAAGCGGTATTTGGCAAAGGCAAAGCCAGCCAGCGAACAGAAGAACAGCGTGGTGAGCGTGCCCATCACCGAGGTGAAAATGCTGTTGCCCAGGTGCTGCCAGATGGGCAGCAGCTCAAAGAGGCGCTCGTAGTTGGCCAGCGTGGGCTGGCTGATGGTCAGCGCGCTGAAACCGGACACTTTTTCGCCCACGCTCTTGATGGAAATGATGCACGACCATACGACGGGAAACAGGCAAATCACGACGATTACGGCCATCAGCAGGTAGACCAGCAGCTTCCAGAGATTTTTCTTGGTGCGATAACTCATGCGCGGTCCCTCCTTGCCTTATATTTCGCCCTGGGCCCGCCGCACCCTGAACTGGATCAGGGAGATGATCAGCAGCACCAGGATCAGCACCACGCCCAGCGCCGAGGCGTAGCCCATCTTGAAAATCTTAAAGGCGTTGGTATACATCAGCTGGAACAGCGAGGTATTGGAGGAGCCCGGACCGGCCAGGGTATAAGGCTCGTTGAAGATTTTCCAGGCGTCCACGGTGATGGTTACAAAGCAGAAAAACGAGATATTGCTCAGCTGCGGCAGCGTGATGCGGAAGAATTTTTGCGCGCCCGAGGCCCCGTCCACAGTGGCGGCCTCATAGTATTCCGTGGGAATATTCAGCAGGCCGGACAGGAAAATCAGCGTATACCAGGGAATGGTGCGCCAGATGAAGAGAATATGTACGGGAATGCGCGCCAGCTTGCTGCTGGTCAGCCACGGAAGCGCCTGGCCGCCGAAGGATTCGATGATGGCATTGATCAGGCCGGCATTTTCATCAAACAGCATGCCGAAGATCAAACCCATGGCCATGGAGGCGCATACATAGGGCAAAAAGGTGACGGTTTTGAAAAAGCTTTTGAACCGGAGCGCCTGGCTGTTGAGCAGCGAAGCGATCATCAGCGACAGGCACAGTACTCCCATGACGCCTACCACCCAGTACAGGGCGGTGTTGCGCAGGCTGTCGATAAACTGGTAATCCTCCAGCATCATCGCATAGTTGTTCCAGCCAATCCAGCGAGGTTCCTTCATGCCGTTCCAGTTGGTAAAGCTGTAGTAGAATGTGGCTATGGTAGGTACGAGCTGGAAGATCAGAAACTGAATAAAAAAAGGGCTGATGGCAAGATAGGCGAAGCCATGGCGCTTCCAGAACCTTTGTTTCATACGGCAACCCCCCTTCTGGTACCCGCGCGGCCGCCGTCAGCGGCACGCGCGGGCAAGGTCAGCGGTCAAAGCCCGGCCTCAAGGGCCTCGATGACCCAGCGGATATGATCCAGATCAATGGTGTTGGGAACCGTGCAGTCGGCCCCCAGGATGAAGGGCGTATCCCCCATGTGCGCAAGCACGTTGCGCACCTCCTGCTGAACCTGTTCCTTATTGCCGCAGTAGAGAGGATAATCCCGGCGGTTGTCCAGGCCGCCCAAGAGCACCGTATCGGAGCCGAAATAGGAGACGCCGTCCCAGATGGACAGCTCTTCCACGCCTGTTCCCCAGTTTTTCACCCGGCAGGGATAATCCTTCCAGTAACTCAGATCGTTGGGGAAACCGGCCCACGAACACATGTGCAGAATGTTGTAGGAGCTGACGGCGTTGAAGGCGTTGATCACGATCATGTCGGACGGCTTGACCACGCTGTCGTATTCCTCGCGGCTCATGCGGCCCTTTTCGGCGCCCTGAAGGCTCTGATAGATGCCCAGGCAGCCGCCTTCGCGGATGACCCGCTCCGCCAGAATGGCCAGGTCGCCCGCGATGACGTTGAGAGCGTGGCGCAGGGCGTCGGGATCTTCGCGCAGGTGCGCCATGACGGTTTCGTCCCAGCTGCGGCCCTGAAGCGCTTCGGGGGTGAACACGTCGCACGCACGCACAATGTTGAAAGGCGAAAAGAAATTATAGAACGTATAGCACTCATCGCCCACGATGGCGTTGATGGCGGCGCAGCGTTCCACCGTCTTTTCAAAGAAGGGATCGTCCTTGGGGAGCGGTTCCACGTTGCGCCAGTCGGCTGCGCAGCTGATGGTTGTGCGCAGGGGATAGCCCAGTTCGTCGGACATGATTTTAATGAAGTCGATGCCCGATTCACGGTAGTAATTCACATGCGCCTGCACGCAGGCATCGCCCTTGGCCTGCTCGCCCTCAAAATGAAACCAGAATCCCACCGGGATACGATCGGGTTTCTGGTGGTTCAGCACCGCCATCAGGCGTTCCTTTTTGTTCATGTTCCATTCGTTCCTTTCCTTAAATCATGCATGCGTGGCGGCATGGAGAACGGCGCGCCGCTCTCCATGCCGCATGTTCATGGTCAGGGCATTTGCGCCTGACCGATGCGGGTCTTAAGCTCGCGGTCCATGTTGGCGATGGCCTCGTCCATGGTCTGCTCGCCGGCGACATACTTTTCAATCTCCGCGCTGATGATCTCGTCCGCCTCGGCATCGCTGGGGGTTACGACCATGTTGGCAGAGGGGTTGGCCAGGGCGTCGCTCTCCGCCTTGCGGAAAGACTGGCCGCCGTAGAAGTCGGAAGGCTCCTGCCAGAACGGGTCGGTGAGCATCTCCTTGGAGATGGGGTTGTTGTAGGGGCCGTTGATCTCGGTCATCTTGTTGACCCAGGTCTTGTAGGCTTCGCCGTCGGTGGCGAAATCGTACCACATTTGCAGAATCAGGTCGGTGTAGGTGTCGTCATGGGTATCCACCAGGCAGAAATAGGTGCTCACGGGAGCGCCCGAAGTGCCGACTTCCTCAAAGACGGGAGGCGGCATGACGCGCCAGTCGCCCACGGTCTTGGTCAGGTTGCCGCGCATGAATTCATCCCAGAACGCGCCGATGTAGAACGTGGCGATCTTGCCTTCGTCGGTGGCTTCGTAGAGGGGCTGCTGCATCATGTTGGTCTTGTAGAGCAGGCCCTCGGAGCACAGCTGGTCGAAGAAGCCCAGGGCCAGCTTGGTGCCGGGGTCCTCGCCGATAACCACATTGCCCTCGTCGTCCCAGATACGGGCGCCGGCCTGCGGCATCAGGCCGCGGCGGCCCCAGTAGCGCCAGGTGTAGGTGGAGGGGTCAACGTAGGAGAGGTAGACCTCGCCGTTGCTGCGCTCCTTGAGCAGGCGGCCGGCCTCCAGGTAGCCGTCGAAGGTGGACATCATGGCGGGGTCAACGTCGTACTCCTCGAAAATTGCCGCATTGTAGAACAGCATCTGCGGGCGCACGGCGTCGGGCAGGGCGTAGATCACGCCGTTGATGGTGGCGTCAGCCGCCGCGCCGTCCACGAACTGGTCGGCAATGGGGGTATAGTAATCCGTAACGTCGAGCAGCAGGTCGTTCATGGCCATGTTGACAACGCCGACGGTATCCAGGAACAGAATCTCGGGCATGGCCTCATAGTCGCCCGCGAGGTTGTACATGGCGATTTTCTGCTGGCCGTCGTTGGTGGTGGAAATGGCGGTCGCCTCAATGCTAACGCCAGGCGCGATATCGCGGTGCGCTTCCAGCCAGGTGTCAAAATACTGCTTGCGAAACTCCGGCTGGCCCGTGGACCACCACTGGAGCACACCGTCGGGATAGGTTTTGGTTTCGGCCAGAGCAGGCAGCACAAGCGTACACAGCAGCATGGCCAGCACCATCGCAACAGACAGGATACGTTTCATGGGAAATCCTCCTTTTTGGTTTATATAACAGCCGCTTGCACCGCGGCAGCTATTCTGGAATAAGGTATGTCCGTAGGCAGCGTACAATCCGCGCCCAGAATGAAACGGCGAGTGCCAAATTGCTGCACGAGGGCGCGCACTTCCCTGGCGATGGCGTCTTCCGGGCCCTCGGCCAGCACGCCGCTGCGGTTGGCCAGTCCGCCCAGAATGGTACTTTCGGGGAACAACTTGCGGCCATCTTCCAGGCTGTAGTCGGTTTCATACACGCCCCAGTTGACCACGTCGGCCCACTGGTCATAGCCGCGATACCGCTCCATGTTCAGGTTTTCCTTGCAAATGTGCAGGAACACATGACCGCCCGCTTCGCGCGCCGCCTGCATGATTTGCAGGTCAAAGGGACGAATGCAGGTTTCAAATTCCTCGTCGGTATAAAAATGCTTTTCTCCGCCCAGCGCGGCGTAATAGATGCCGTCGGCCCCGGCACGGATGCAGGCCTGCGCCAGCTGGCACATGGTATCGGTTACGCGGCGGTGCACATCCAGCATGCGCTGACGGTCGCTGCGCAGGCTTTCGCACATCAACCGGCGCGATTCCACATAGCCGTGCGCGGCCTCGATGGGATGAATGGTGGAGGCGCACACGCCATGAATGGTCGCCAGGGAGTAGACGCCCTCGCCCGCGCGATCCAGAATGCGGCGGATCAGGTCTATCTGCCGGGTCATGAAGGGGGCGTCCAGGCCGTAGGCGAGCACCTTGTCCCAGTCCTGAACGGAACCGAGCGTTCCGATGGCGGGCTCAAGGTTTTCGTTCATGATTTTGATCACGTCCACACCGGTTTGCTTGTAGAAGGAGATGTGGGCCTCCACGGCGGCTTCGCCCGCGGAAACTTCCTTGGGAAAGTGAAGAGAGAAGAGCGAGGGAACGTGGTCTACCGGCTGTCCCTTGATAGCAGCCAACACTCTTTCGCGCTGGTTCATCTGTGTCGTACCTCCCACCAGAAGAATTGATTGGTATCGTCCATCAGGATGCTGCGGGCGGATAGGTAATCGCGCTCCTTACATGCCTGAATAAAACGTTCATGCGTGCGCTTTTTCTCCTCCAGCTCCGGGGAATAGATGCTTTCGTAGTAGCGCGTGGCGGCGCGGGCGTTGATGCGCAGCGTGCTTTTGAGCAGGCTCAGCATATAGTCGTTTTCGGCGAAGGAAGCCAGCAGCAGATGGAAACCCGTGTTGATTTCCCAGCGCCGGGTTGCCGGCACCTCGGGGCTATCCTCCGCGCGGATGCGTTCATTGCATTCCAAAAGCAGGTTCAGCTCCCGCTCGCCCATGTTGGGATAGGCCTTGTCAAACATAAACAGCTCCAGCGCCTGACGGGTTTCGGTTATCTGGCGCACTTCCTCAAGCGTAAATTGCACGATGCGGTACCCCTTGCGGGGGATGCTTTGCAGCACGCGCTCGTCGCACAGAGAAATGAGCGCTTCCCGCACAGGTGATTTGCTTACGCCATAGCGTTGAATCAGGGCGCTTTCCGTCAACATGTCATTTGGCGAAAAGGTGCCGTCTATGACATCCCGGTAAATTTGCTCATGGATCAGATTGGTTAGAGGCTTGCTATTATTCATATGCCCTTATCCTTGTCTGATATTATCAGTAATATGATTATAGATCATCCGTCTGATTTGTCAATACAATATAAGAAAATTAATCATTTTTATGATATGTGATAGAAAAAACGTCGCAATATCTAAACGAACATACATAAATATTTCAAAATCATGAATTTCGGTTGTACAAACACGACGATTTGTGATATGCTGTTTTTACAACATCCTACAACAGGAGGCAAAAACCATGGAGCGAAACGACGCCCTTTATCAGGCCTATTGCGCCATCCTGCGTGAGGAACTGGTGCCGGCTACCGGCTGCACCGAGCCCATCGCTTTGGCTTATTGCGCAGCGAAGGCTCGCCACGCCCTGGGGCGGACGCCGGACCGCGTGCGCGCGGAGGTCAGCGGAAACATCATCAAAAACGTGAAAAGCGTGACCGTACCCAACACCGGCGGGCAGAAGGGCATCCGCGCGGCTGTGGCCGCCGGCATCGTCGCGGGCGACGAGGGGGCAGGCCTGGAGGTGCTGGGCAAGGTGACGCCGGAGCAGATCAAGGCGATTGAACGCTTTGCCGCGGAGACGCCCATGGAGGTGCTGCCCCTGGAAAGCGGCATATTGCTGGACATGATCGTGACCGTGTGGAGCGGGGAGCACGAGGCGAGCGTACGCATCAGCCAAAGCCATACGCATATCGTCAGCATCTGCGTGGACGGAGACACCCTTTTCAGCGAGGACGGCAGCGTGGAAAGCGCCGAGCCGACCGTCGATTATGCGCTGCTCACGGTGGAGGATATCTGCGCCTTTGCGGATTGCCTGGACCCGGATGACGTGCGCGACGTGCTGGACCGTCAGATCGAGTGCAACACCGCCATCTCGGCCGAGGGCCTCAAGAGCGGCTGGGGCGCGGACATCGGCAACGTGCTGCTGGACACCTATGGCAACGACGTGCGCGTGCGCGCCCGCGCGCGGGCCGCCGCCGGCAGCGACGCGCGCATGAGCGGCTGCGAAATGCCCGTGGTCATCAATTCCGGCAGCGGCAACCAGGGGCTGACGGTGTCCCTGCCCGTGCTGGAATATGCCAGGGAATACGGCAAGAGCCAGGAGGACGTGTACCGCGCGCTGGCCGTGGCCAACCTGTGCGCCATTCACCAGAAAACGGCCATCGGCAAGCTCTCGGCCTACTGCGGCGCGGTGACGGCGGGCAGCGGCGCGGGCGCGGGCATCGCCTATCTGCTGACGGGCGATTACAAAACCGTGGCCCATACCATCGTCAACGCGCTGGCCATCGTCAGCGGCATCGTCTGCGACGGCGCCAAGCCCTCCTGCGCCGCCAAGATCGCCTCGGCGGTGGACGCGGGCATCCTGGGGTTTGAAATGTATCGCAAGGGCCATCAGTTCTATGGCGGCGACGGCATTCTCTCCAAGGGCATCGAGAACACCATCCGCAACGTGGGCGAGCTGGGCCGCGACGGCATGCGGGAAACCGACCGCAAGATTTTGCAGATCATGACCCGGAATTGACAGGAAAAAAACAGATCCGCCGCTCCGGCGCTTTGCCGCGGGCGGCGGTTCTGTTTTTCAGGAGCCGACGGCCGCCCGCCTGCGCCGCGCGTCAAAGAGCACGGTCAGCAGCAGCAGGCACAGCGTCAGCGGCTGCACGAAATACACGTAACGGAAGCTCTGATGATACAGCACCAGCACCATGGCCAGCAGGTTGCCCATTAGCGGCGCGGCGCACAGCCACAGGCTGCCCAGACGCCGCCGGAGCCAGTACAGCATCATGACGCACAGCAGAATCAGCCACGCGCCGGAGCGCCACAGGAGCATGTTGTGCAGCTGGCCGGTCAGCGCCTCACCCGGAAAAGAGAAGGCCGCGGCCCAGCGGTATGCCCGCGCGATCAAAGAGGGATTGCGGTACGCCTCGCCCTCCTCGGCCCCCGGCACCACCAGCCCCACGTCGGATTCGATGAAGGCGTGGTCGGAATAGTCGGTGTTGTAGCTTTCGTCGGGCTGGGTCACGTCCCACAGCAGGTTCATGCCGTCCAGCCGGTCCTTGATGACGGTATCGGGATACCTGGCCAGGGCCTCCAGATAGATGGAAAAGGCCTCGCCCGCGGTGAACTGCGTCAGGTTCATGCCGTTGGGCAGGGCGTAGAGGTAGCGGTCATGCCCCTCAAAGCGGCTGTAGTAGGCGCGCCAGTCCTCCAGCGTCATGGCCCGTTGCAGATTCGCCATGGCTTCGTCGCTCAATTCCTTCTCCTGGTGCAGGCAGGCGGCCACGCCGCAGAACATCGTGGTATAGATCGACGCCTCGTTGGGTTCGACCTTGAGCAGGCGGTACACCGGCCCCTTGAAGCCCGCCAGCAGCACCACGGGCACCAGCGCGCACGCCAGCGCCCGGCCTGCCAGCCGCCGGTGGCGCACGCCCACCCCGATGAGCGCCGCCGCCATGAAGAGCATCGGAAGGATGCCGTTGTGCCTAAGGCCGCCCATCAGGAGCAGGCATGGCGCCGCCTGAAGCACAAAGCCCGGCCGGCGAAGCCTGTCCGGGCTTTGCGCCAGCTCGGCCATCAGCAGCGTGCCCCATACCAGCGTATAGGTGAAGGGAAAGTCCT
>USFL01000032.1 GCA_900553905.1 uncultured Eubacteriales bacterium
GTACATGGTCTGCAACGCCGACGAGGGCGACCCCGGCGCCTTCATGGACCGCTCCATTCTGGAGGGCGATCCCCACAGCCTCATCGAGGGCATGCTGCTGGGCGGCTACGCCATCGGCGCCAGCCGCGGCTATGTCTACGTGCGCGCGGAGTATCCGCTGGCCGTGGAGCGGCTGGGGGACGCCATCCAGCAGGCGCGCGAAGCGGGGCTGTTGGGCGAGGGGATTCTGGGGTCGGATTTTGCGTTCGACCTGGAGATTCGCATCGGCGCGGGCGCGTTCGTCTGCGGCGAGGAAACCGCGCTGATGAATTCCGTGGAGGGCCGGCGCGGCGAGCCCGACCAGAAGCCGCCCTTCCCGTTCGAATCCGGTCTGTTCCATTGTCCCACCATCATCAACAACGTCGAGACCCTCGCCAACGTCCCGGCCATCGTCTTCCATGGCGCGGACTGGTTCCGCAGCTTCGGCACGGAGAAGAGCCCCGGCACCAAGGTGTTCGCCCTCTCCGGCAAGATCAACAACACCGGCCTTGTCGAGGTGCCCATGGGCATCCCCCTGGGCGAGATTTTGTACACCATCGGCGGCGGCATCCCTGGCGGCAAGGGCTTTAAGGCCATCCAGTCCGGCGGCCCCAGCGGCGGGTGCCTCACCCGCGCGCACCTCAACACCCCCGTCGATTACGAGAGCCTGGCCAGGCTCGGCGCGATCATGGGTTCCGGCGGCCTCATCGTCATGGACGAGGACACCTGCATGGTCGATACCGCCCGCTACTTCATGGACTTCATCCGCGACGAGAGCTGCGGCAAATGCCTGGCCTGCCGCGTGGGCACCAAGCGCATGCTGGAAATTCTGGAGCGCATCACCCAGGGCGAGGGCGTGCCCGAGGACCTGGACATGCTGGAGGAGCTGGCCGAAACGCTGCAGGATACCGCCATGTGCGGCCTGGGCCAGACCGCGCCCAACCCCATCCTCTCCACCCTCCAGTACTTCCGCGACGAGTACGAAACCCACATCTACGACCGCCACTGCGACGCGGGCGTGTGCTCCAACCTCTACATCTCGCCCTGCCGCAACGCCTGTCCCGCCTCGGTGGATGTGCCCGGCTACATGAACCTCGTGGCCGCGGGACGGCTGGTGGACGCCTACCGCCTCATCCGGCAGGAGAACCCCTTCCCCGCGGTGTGCGGCCGCATCTGCACGCATCCCTGCGAGCGGCACTGCCGCCGCTCCCAGGTGGACGAATCGCTGGCCATCTGCTCCATCAAGCGCTTTGTGGGCGACTTCGCGCTCAGCGGCGCGTTTGAGGTGCCCGACGAAGTCCCGCTCAAGCCCACGGGCAAGCGCGTGGCCGTGATCGGCGCGGGGCCTTCGGGCCTCACCTGCGCCTACTACCTGACCCAGCTGGGCCATCAGGTGGACGTCTACGAGGCCGAGCAGGTGCCCGGCGGCGTGCTCTACTGGGGCATCCCCGAATACCGCCTGCCCAACAGCGTGCTGCTCAAGGAGATTCACGCCATCGAAAAGGCGGGCGTAAAAATTCACTTGGGCGTGACCGTGGGGTGCGATCTGTCGCTGGACGAGCTGCGGGAAAGCCACCAGGCCGTCTACATCGCCAGCGGCAACCAGAAGGCGCGCAAGCTGGGCATCGCCGGCGAAAACCTGCCGCAGGTGGAGAGCGGGTTGAGCTTCCTGCGCCGCATCGGGCTGAATCAGGACCGCTTCGTGCCGCGGCGGCTGGTCATCGTGGGCGGCGGCTCGACCGCCTTTGACTGTGCCCGCACCGCAAGGCGGCTGGGCGCGGAGGAGGTCACCATCGTCTACCGCCGCACCGAGGCCGAAATGCCCGCGGGCGCGGAGGAGATCGTCGAGGCGCAGGAGGAGGGCATCCGACTGGAGACGCTCGCCTCGCCCATGGAAATTCTGGGCGAAGGCGGCGCGGTCACGGGCATCCGGCTCCAGCGCATGCAGCCCGGCAACTTCGGAAAGGACGGCCGCCGATGGGTCTACCCCGTCGAGGACGGCGCGTTCGTCCTGCCCTGCGACGGCGTGGTTCCGGCCATCGACCAGGAGATGGACGACTATTTCATCAACGCCGTGGAGGAGCGCGTCAAGACCTATCTGGACGTGGACCGCTTCACCGTCAAGACCCGGCGCGAGGGCGTGTTCGCCGGCGGCGACGCCAACCCCCACCGCGCCAACGTGGTCATCGAGGCCATCGCGGACGGCAAGCGCGCCGCGATCCACATCGACCGCTACCTCGGCGGCAAGGGGGAACTGAACAAGGGCGCGCCCATCGATATCCCCGTCATCCCCGACGAGGTGGTGGAGGAGCACCCGCGCTTCCCCTTCCATACGCTCGCGCCCGAAAAGCGCTGCGACAACTTTGACGAGGTGGTCTGCGGCTATCACCGGCTGGACGCCATGGCCGAATCGCTGCGCTGCCTGCACTGCGACAGGAGGTAAGGGCATATGATCCATCTGACCATCAATCAAAAGCCCGTGGCCGTCCCCGAAGGGACCACCATCCTCGAAGCGGCGCGCAGCGCCGGCATCGAGATCCCAAGCCTGTGCTACCTGAAAAACGTCCACCGGTTCGGCTCCTGCCGCATCTGCGTGGTGGAGGTCGAGGGCATGCGCACGCTTCAGGCCTCCTGCATGGCCAAGGTGCGCGAGGGCATGGTGGTGCACACCCATAGCGCGCGGGTGCGCGCCCGCCGCAAGATGCTCTACGAGCTGATGCTCTCCAGCCATTCCAAGGACTGCCTCTCCTGCGGGCGCAACCAGAGCTGCGAATTGCAGGCCCTGGGCGAGCGCCTGGGCGTGACCGCCTGCCGCCTCTCGGGCGAGCAGCCGCCGCGCCATGTGGACGTGTCGCCCGCCATCACCCGCGATACCTCCAAGTGCGTGCTGTGCCGCCGCTGCGTCACCGTGTGCCGGGGTATCCAGCAGGTGGGCGCCATCGCCGCGCAGAACCGCGGCTTTGACACCGTCATCAGCCCTGCCATGGGCCTGCCGCTCAACGCCACGGCCTGCGCCATGTGCGGCCAGTGCACGGTGGTGTGCCCCACGGGCGCGCTGGCGGAAACCGACGGACTGGAGCGGGTCTGGCAGGCGCTGGCCGATCCCGACAAGCGCGTGGTGGTGCAGACCGCCCCGGCCGTGCGCGCGGCCCTGGGCGAGGCGTTCGGCTATCCCGTGGGCACCTGCGTCACGGGCAAGATGGCCGCCGCCCTGCACGAGCTGGGCTTTGACGACGTGTTCGACACCAACTTCGCCGCCGACCTGACCATTCTGGAGGAGGGCACGGAGCTGCTGCACCGCCTGGAAGCCGCGCTCGGCGGAGGCGAGGCGACGCTTCCCATGATTACCTCCTGTTCGCCGGGGTGGATCAAGCACATCGAGCACGCCTTCCCGGACGAGCTTTCGCACCTGTCCACCTGCAAGTCGCCCCACGCCATGCTGGGCGCGCTGGTCAAGAGCTACTATGCCGAAAAGCTGGGCATGGACCCCAAGGACCTCTTTGTGGTCTCGGTCATGCCCTGCACGGCCAAGAAGTACGAGATTCAGCGCCCGGAGCTTGCCAGCCTGGACGGCGTGCCGGACGTGGACGCGGTGCTGACCACGCGCGAGCTGGCCCGGATGATCAAATCCGCCGGCATCGACCTGCGCGCCCTGCCGGAGGGGACGTTCGACGCGCCGCTGGGCCTGTCCACGGGCGCGGCGGATATCTTCGGCGTGACCGGCGGGGTGATGGAGGCCGCTTTGCGCACCGTCTGCGAGCTGGTGACGGGACGCGAGCTGCCCTTTGAAAACCTGCACGTGACCCCCATCGAGGGGCTGGAGCAGATCAAGACCGCGTCCCTGACCCTGCGGGATACGCTGCCCGCGTACCGCCATCTGGAGGGCGTGGAGGTCCGGGTGGCCGTCACCTCCGGCCTGGCGGGCGCGGACCGGCTGATGCGCGAGATCGCCGGGGGGCAGTCGCCCTACCACTTCATCGAGGTCATGGGCTGTCCGGGCGGGTGCGTGAGCGGCGGCGGACAGCCGCGCACGGACGTGGAGAACTTCCGCGAGCTGCGCTCCCGCGCCCTCTATGCCGAGGACGAGGGCAAGCCCCTTCGCAAGAGCCATGAAAACCCGGACCTCCTCCGCCTCTACGAAAACTGGCTGGGCGAGGTGGGCGGCCACCGGGCGCACGTACTCCTGCACACGCGCTACGTACCGAGAGGACTGTACAACGAACGGGTGAAATGACGGGGCGCCGGCGCCCCGAAAGCAGGGGCTGCGCAGAGCGGCCCCTGCTTCTGTCAAAACGGAGGATTCGGAACGGGAGGGTTGGCCATGACCAACGAAAGCGCAAGGATCATTCTGCTTCAGATGCTTGATGGCATCGACCCCACCACCGGCGAAGTTCTTCCGGGGGACCACCTGCTGAGCGACGCCACGGTCATGCGAGCGATTCACACGGCCGTGCTGGCGCTGACGGATATTTCCCATCCCGTCAGGGCGCCGGTCAATCGAAACGGCCGCCTGAACGGCGGGCGGCCGTGGACGGCGATGGACCGGGACGCGCTGGCCAGGCTGAGCCGGTCGGGCGCTTCCATGGAAATGATGTGTGAAAAGCTGCAACGACGGCGGCGCGGTGTGGAAAGGCAGCTTCATGCCATGGGCCTGCTCCCTCCCCCCGCGGAGACGGATCTCAGACGCGCCGGCAGTCTGTGGACGCAGGAGGATGAGGAGCAGCTGCGAAAGCTCTGCCGCCTTAGGCGCCCGGTGGAGGAGATGGCCCGCGAATTGCAGCGGAGCGTGCGGGCCGTCTGCGTTCGCATGAGCCAGCTTGGGCTGTATGGCGAGGAACCCGGCTATCTGCGGCGGCCCGGACGGAAGGCGCGATAGACAGGGCGCAAAACGGCCCGAATCCCCCGCAGGCCATCTGCCCTGCGGGGGATTCGTCTGGATGCGCGCAACGGATGATAACATTTTTCGTTCGCTTCGGTTGGTAGCATTTCGGACGTCATGGGATATAATGAGCGGCGGGAGGTGAGAAAAATATGAAAACGCAGAAAAACAACATTGCCGGCAACCTGTCCAGCCTGCGGCGGCTGAACAGGCTTTCCCAGGAGGAGGTGGCCGAACGGATCGGCGTTTCGCGCCAGACCGTGGCCAAATGGGAGTGCGGCGAATCCATTCCCGACATCGTCAACTGCGACGCGCTGGCCCGGTTGTATGACGTAGAGCTGAGCGACCTGATTCATCATGACCCGGAGCGCACGAAGATGGGAATCGCCCCAAAGGGCAAGCACATCTTCGGCGCGGTCCGCGTGGGCGAGCGGGGTCAGATCGTGCTGCCCAAGGCCGCCAGGGACGTATTTCAGATCAGGCCGGGGGACGTGCTGGTCGTGCTGGGGGACGAGTCGCAGGAGCATCCGGGCATCGCGCTGATGAAAGAATCGTTTTTCCTGGGCATCACGAAGATGATCAAAACCGCGCTGCAAATCGCGCAGCCGCCGGAAGAGAAGGAGGGGGAATGATGGACGCGCTGCTGAAAATCGAGGGGCTTTGCAAGCGCTATCCCGGCTTCGCCCTTGAAGACGTGAGCTTTTCTCTGGCAGCCGGGCGCATCATGGGCCTGATCGGCAAAAACGGGGCCGGAAAAAGCACCACGCTCAAGGCGGCGCTCAACATGGTATCGCCGCAGAGTGGAACCGTGACGATGTTTGGGCAGGATTTTTACCGGCATGAAAAGGAATGCCGGCAGCGCGTGGGCGTCGTCTTTGGCGGGATTGACTTTTATCCGCTCAAGAGGCTCTCCGCGATCACGGCCGTCACCCGCAGGTTCTATGCCGACTGGGACGATGCGCAGTACCGGACGTACCTGCGGCGCTTTGCGCTGGATGAAAGCAGGAAATTCAAGGAGCTCTCAAACGGCATGAAGGTGAAATACCTGCTGGCGCTGGCCCTGTCCCACCGCGCCGAACTGCTCATCCTGGACGAGCCGACCTCCGGTCTGGACCCGGTATCCAGGGAGGAGCTGACGCGCATCTTCCGGCACATCGTGAAAACGGAAGGCTGCGCCATTCTGTTTTCCACCCACATCACTTCCGACCTGGACCGGTGCGCCGACGACATCACCTACATCCAAAATGGCCGGGTCCTTCAAAGCGCCGACAGAGAGACCTTCCTTCGCTCCTTCGACCATCTGAAAACGCCGGAGGACACGGGGCCGCTCACCCTTGAGGACATCATGCTGCGCACGGAAAGGAGCGGGTGGGATGATGACGCTGCTCTATAAGGAACTCAGGCTTTGCGCCCATCCGACCTCGGTGGTGTTCGCGTTTCTGGGTTGTCTGGTGCTGGTGCCGGCCTACCCCTACAGCGTGATCTTTCTCTTCGGCTGCCTCGCGCCCTACATCACCTTCGTGAACGCGCGGGAAACCAACGACGCCTGGTACACGGCCACGCTGCCCGTGACCAAGCGGGAGAGCGTCCGGGCCAAATGCCTGCTGACTGTTTCTTTTCAGCTGTTTCAGCTGCTGTTCTCCGTTCCGTTTGCGCTTTTGCGCAGGGCCCTTGTCATCCCCAACAACCCCGTGGGCCTCGACGCGACGCTCGCCTGGTACGGCTTTGGGCTAATGATATACGCCTTTTTTGACCTGATCTTCCTTCCCGCGTTCTACAAAAGCGGCTACAAGGCGGGCAGGGCATTTGTCATAGCGTCGGTCCCCATGCTGCTGGGGATGATCACCGCGGAAAGCACCGCGCATATCCCGGCGCTTGCCTGGCTGGACAGCGATGCGCACTGGCGGAGGCAGCTGCCGGTGCTGGCGGCGGGCATGGCCTGCTACGCGGCCCTGCTGCCGCTGGCCTGCCGGATCTCCGAAGGACGCTTTGAACGGGTTGATCTGTAGGCGGGATGGAAGGATGGCGGCGGCCTGCCTTAGAACAGATCCAGACTGATCCACAGGGCCGGGCGAACGCCCACGCCGTAGGCATTGGTGTTTCCGCCATACTCTTCGACGTTTCCATGGGGCCTCACCCGGTTCGCGTCGTTCTTCCGGGTCGTCGAATCGCGCAGCCACCAGTAGCAGTTTTCCTCATCCAGCGCGATTTCTCTGGCAATCGCGTATGCGGTCGGGATCGCCTGACGCGACGCATCGGTGGGAAGGAACTGCCTGACTTCGTCGGCGCTGAGGAAAAAGACCCTGTCGGTCGTATCAACGAATCCGTCGACATAGAAAGAGCGGTTGTCCGTGTCAAGGATGGCGCGCGCTTCGTTGCTCGAAAAGCAGCTGGCGTAAAAGACGCCGTTGAGCCATGAGCGCACGGTGCAGTTTTTCCAGCTGACCTTTTTCCATTGCTCGTTATACCGCTGCATGTCCAGCGCGTATTTTGACAGCAGCAGCGCCCTGTTGCCGATCTGGTCCACGTACAGGACGGTCCATTCAACCGGCTCTTTGCCGTTGTCGAAATTGTTGTCCTGCTCGTACCTGCCGAAGGTGACGGTTGCGCCCTGCCGGATTTCCGGCGCAGCAGGTCCGGCGTCCGGCGCCGCCGTAGGGGCGACCGGCGCTGCCGGGGGTTGGGTGGCGGCAGACGCGGGGGGCTGCGCGGCTTCCAGGGCGGCGATATAAGCGTCGATGTCAAAGATCCGGATGCCCGCGGGGGAATCCTTGCGGACATGGTTTTCATACGGGTCCCGAAAGCGGAAGGGATAGTTTTTCTCTACGCAATGCTGATGCGCTTTGGACCCCTGAACGACATAGAAAGTGACGCCGGGCGAGTGGTCGGACAGAGAAGGCTCAATGTACATGGAGAACTGGTCGTTGTCCGGCAGGGCGATGCCGACAGGGTTTTTGAATCCGCGGCACAGCTTGTAAATCGTGCGTACGCTGTCGGGAATGAGAATCCACTCCGCCTGGCTGACGCTGGCGGGCCAGCTCCCCTCGTATACCCATCCGTTCCCACGGTCGTACCATCCGCCGTCAAGCAAAACGTCATCGCCGCCCTCCGGGCTGTGCAGCGCCTGCAACCGATAGTTGACCCCGTCAATCCTCAACTGTTCCGGATAAACCATGACGTTGCCGACGTATGTGCCGTCACCGGCCGCAACGATTTCGGCGCTGCCCAGGTCCTCGTTGACAAGGAAATCCGCAATTTCGCCGGTGCTGTACCCACCGGTGATATAGGTGATATAGTCGTTGTAATACGGCGCACCTTTCCCTTCCCAGTTCTGCCAGTAATCCCCCTGGCTGGTGTAGACGTTGACGGGGAAATTGTAATCCCAGGAGCCGCTCACGAGCGGCCACGTGAAATAGAACGGACTGTCCGCCGCACAGGCGCTGCCGAGCAGACAGACCAGCAACAGAGCAAGCAGCAGGCAGACGCCCTGCCTGAAACGGTTGGAAACTGAATTCATTTTTCCTTCCCCTTCCACTTTTGCCTCAAACGGTTGCCCGGGAATCGTCAATAGTAAGCCGGCCGGCAGAATCCGTAAACATTTGACGAACCATTTCTCCAGGAAACGGTTCTCTGGTCGATCTTGCTTATTCTGTTGCTTCCGGACCCCCGGACCGTCGCGTTGCCCTCCACGAAGGTCACTTCGTTGTCGTTGGGCACTTCCACGACAATGCCGATGTGATCCGGCCCATTGTTCCAGTCGCCGGTTTCAAACAGGATGAGATCGCCAACCTGCGGCATGAAATCGGGCGCATGGCCCAATTCGTAGCTTTCCGTGCTGGTGAGCTGGACACGGCTGGAATTGTTCCAGGTCGCCTGATTGCTGGTATTATAGAAACGGTGATTTTTGGCATAGTCTACTGCCAGAACTGTGCAGTGTGCCGACGAACTGTACATGCAGTCGTTGACTCCCGCGATGCGGGAGCATTCCTGAACAAACGCAGCGCACCATGGTTCTCCTGGCAAATAGGGATTGTTATATTCGAACCAGGTTTGTCCCTTGTGGGTCCTGTACTGGTCCATGGCGGTGTCTGCCATGGACTGCTGCCTGGCTTTGATCTCCGTGGGCTTTTGGGGAACGGAGATGCTGAGCCACGGCGAGTAGAGCGAGCTCTGTTCGCCGGACGCATCCGTAACGACCGCGTACACCATATACGTTCCGTCCTGAAAAAACGTCTTTATCCAGCCAAAGCCCATCGAGCTTGTGGGACCGATATGGGCGAAATCAACCGGAACGCCATTTGAGTCGATGAGCTGCATGTCGCATACATACGGAGGCGTGCCGCCCGTCAGCTTTGCTTCAAACTTGACGTCTTTTCCGCTCCCGGTCTCTTCCTCTTTTTCAATATGAACGCTGGTCACGGAAAGCGGCTGCGGCACAACCGTAATATCCAGATAGTTCTCATAATCCTCCGTATTCGCCTGCGGGGTGGCCGTCGCCTGCGGCTGCGTGATGTCCAGAACGGTGCCGGCATGAATATGGAACCAATCGGAGGTGTCAAAGCACATCCCGCCGTTGATGTCCGTGACGGTTGCCTCGATGCGGTAATCGCCGCTTTGCGTGACGGTTTTGTCCCAGTGGAAGGAATCGGTGTGGCCCGGGATCAGAAATTCGCCGTCCACATACCCTGAATCAGCGCTGTACATGCCCACGATGCAGGCATACGGGCCAACGCCGCCGGCAATATTGATTTCAAAGCTGACGGTGTTTCCGTCAGGCGTCGTGTCCTCGGATGCAATTTGGATTGAGGTGATTTCCAGCGGGGCAGGCACGCTGTCCGGCTGGTCATCGGGTTGCGTGATGTCCAGGGCCGGCTGATCCTCGGCGGCGGGCACGTCCGCGGCGCCTGCATCCGGGGCGGGTTCCGTAATGTCCACGATGTTTTCCGTCACGTCAATCCACACCCAGTCCGATGTGCAGCGATACATTTCCTCGCCCGAATCGGACACGGTGGCCTCGACCAGATATTTGCCGCTCTCGGTGATGGCGGCGGACCATTCGAAGCTGTCCGCCTGCACCGGGCCGATATCCGTGCTGCCTACGGGAAACAGCATGTTGTCATAGAGCGTCATGGTGCAGCGATAGGGCCCCGCCCCGCCGGTAAAGCTGGTTTCAACCCTGACCTCCGTACTGCCGGGCAGCATGTTGCCCGAAGCGATGCGAACCTGCGTGATTCTCAGCGGGTCAGGCACGCTGGCCGGCTGGTCATTGGGTTGCGTGATGTCCAGGGCCGGCTGGTCCTCGACTGCGGGCACGTCCGCGGCACCTGCATCCGGGGCGGGTTCCGTGATGTCCACGATGTTTTCCGTCACGTCAATCCACACCCAGTCCGATGTGCAGCGATACATTTCCTCGCCCGAA
>USFL01000033.1 GCA_900553905.1 uncultured Eubacteriales bacterium
AAGCGCCGCGGCATCCGCCTGATCCCCTGCAGCGGCCGCACGCACGCCAGCATGTATCCTTTTGTGGCGAAGCTGGACACGGGCCTGCCCTACATCGGGGGCAACGGGTCGGAGATCGTGGGGGCGGACCACCGCCTGATGGAGCAGCTGACGCTGGATGTGGACCTGGCGCGCGAGATCTGCGCCTTCCTTTCGGAAAACGGGCTGTACGTGCAGGTCTACACCGACGAGGCCTTCTACTATTCCGTCGAGTGCGACATCGCCCGCCGCTACAAGCAGTCCTCCGGGATGAAGGGCGTGGCCGTGGGCGACGTATGCGCGTTCCTGAGCTTCGCCACGCCCAAGGTGCTCAGCGTGGGCGAGCCGGAGGATGTTTTGCGCCTGATGCCCCTGGCCAACGAGCGCTTCCGCGGCCGAGCCACCTTCACCATGAGCAAGCCCTATTTTCTGGAGGCCGAGCCGCCGGGAGCCACCAAGGGCGAGGCGCTTTTTCGCCTGGCCGGGCGCATCGGCATCGTGCCGGAGCGCACCGCCGCCTTCGGCGACAGCCTCAACGACATGAGCCTTTTGGCCTTCACCCCCAACAGCGTGGCCATGGCCAACGCCATCCCCGAGCTGCGCGCGGCGGCGGCTTACGTCTGCCTCCCCAACACCGAGGACGGCGTGGCCCGCTTCGTGGCGGAGCACATCCTGTAAGGAGGCGCCGGAATGATCGACCTGGAGGATTTTCGCACCAAGCTGAACCTCGAGCTGCTCAGCGCCACCACCAAGACTCAGCTGGACATCAACGTGACCGACATCAACCGGCCCGGCATGCAGTTCTGCGGCTTCTATGAGTATTTCGCCCATGAGCGCCCGCAGGTCATCGGCAAGGTGGAGATGACGTACCTGGAATCGCTGGACGCGCGCGCGCGCCGTCCCGTGCTGGAAAAGTACATGAGCTACCCCATCCCCTGCATCATCACCTGCTGGGGCATGACGCCGCCGCGCGACCTGCTGGAGATCGCCCGCGCGCATGACATCCCGGTGTTTCAGAGCAAGCTCAAGACCACCAAGTTCACCTTGCAGGCCATCATGTACTTAAACCGCGTGCTGGCCCCGCACATCACCCGCCACGGCGTGCTGGTGGACGTCTACGGCGTGGGCATTCTGCTCACGGGCGAAAGCGGCGTGGGCAAGAGCGAGGCGGCGCTGGAGCTGGTCAAGCGCGGGCACCAGCTCGCGGCCGACGACGTGGTGGACATCTGCCGCGTGGCCGACGACCGGCTGGTGGGCGAATCGCCGGAGATGGTGCGGCACTTCATGGAGATCCGCGGCATCGGCATCATCGACATCCGCGCCATGTACGGCGTGGGCTCGGTCATCATCAGCAAATCCATCGACATGGTCATCCACATGGAAAAGTGGGACTCCTCCAAGGAATACGACCGGCTGGGCCTGACGGAGGAAACCGTGACCATCCTGGGCGTGAAGGTGCCCTACCAGACCATGCCCGTGCGGCCGGGGCGCAACCTGGCCATCATCATCGAGGTGGCCGCGCGCAACCTCAGCCTCAAGCGCATGGGCTACAGCGCCGCGCATGAGCTGGACCGCCGCCTCAACGAACTGATCGCGCAGAACTCCGCAAATCACACCTGATAACGGGGAGGCTTTTCTATGGTCTATATCGGCATTGATCTGGGCGGCACCGGCATCAAAATCGGCGTGGTGGATGAAAGCGGCGCCATCCTCTCCCAGGGCGAAACCCCCACGCTGGCGGGCCGCCCCTACGAGGACATCATCGCGGACATGGGACGCTGCATGCTGGACGTGATGGCGCGCGGCGGCTTTGAGGAAAAGGACGTCGCCTCCATCGGCGTGGGCATCCCCGGCGTGGCCGATGAAAAGACGGGCCACGTCATCTTCTGCACCAACCTGGGCTGGAGCGACGTGCCGCTACGCACCGAGCTGCAAAAGTACTTGAGCAAGCCCGTCTACATCGACAACGACGCCACCGTGGCCGGCTTTGCCGAGAGCATCTGCGGCGTGAGCGCGGGCTGCCATTCCAGCGTCTTTATGACGCTGGGCACGGGCGTGGGCGGCGGCATCGTCATCGGCGGCCGGCCGTGGAGCGGCTTCCACGGCGTGGGCAGCGAAATCGGCCACATCCCCATGGACATCGGCGGCGAGCCCTGCTCCTGCGGCAACTACGGCTGCCTGGAGCGCTACTGCAGCGCCACGGCGGTCATCCGCATGGGCAAGCAGATGGTGCTTGAGCACCCCGACAGCCTGATGTACGACCTGTGCGGCGGCGATGTGAGCAAGCTGACGGCCAAGATGGTCTTTGACGCGGCCAAGGAGCTGGACGACGTGGCCATGAAGGTTTTCAACCACTACGTGGATTACCTGTGCAAGGCCATCTACACCATCATCGCCTTCCTGGACCCGGAGATGATCGTGCTGGGCGGCGGCATCAGCAAATCGGGCGACTTTTTGCTAAACGCCGTGCGCGAGCGCATCCCCCGCTATCTCCTGTTCAAGACGCTCCCCTACTCGCGCGTGGAGATCGCGCGCCTGGGCGCGGACGCGGGCATGATCGGCGCGGCCATGCTGGGCCGCCACGCCTGAGGGCTTATCGGGACAGACCATCGACTGAACCTGTTTTTTGACGGAAAAGGCCGGCACAGCCGGACTTTCCTGTCAAAAACCCATTTAAGAGGTTTGGAGGGCCGCAGCCCTTCAAGTGAAATCCGAATCCAGCGACATGTGCGGTGGATTCGGAAGCCTTGCGTAGCAAGGTTTCCCTGCGCGTTTCCCCGGATGCGCTGAAAGCGCAGGAAAAACGTGTCCTGGCGGAAAAGATCGCCGCAGGCGAGCTTTTTCGACAAGCTGATAGAGGAGGCTTCCTTTCCATGGCGGATCTGAACATTCGGGACCTGTATCTCACGCCCCCGGAGGCGGGCATTCGGGAATGCACCGTGTCCGGCTGGGTGCGCACCGTGCGCGACAGCAAGGCGTTCGGCTTTATCGAGCTCAACGACGGCACCTGCTTCAAAAACCTCCAGATCGTCCTGGAGGACGGCCACACCCGCGACTTTGCCAGCGCGGTCAAGATCACCCTGGGCAGCGCCATCCGCGTGACCGGCGAGCTCGTCCTCACCCCCGGCATGAAGCAGCCCTTCGAGGTCAAGGCCTCCCAGGTCGAGGTGCTGGGCCTGTGCGCCCCGGACTTTCCCCTGCAAAAGAAGCGCCACTCCTTTGAGTTCCTGCGCACCATCGCGCACCTTCGTCCCCGGACCAACACGTTTTACGCGGTGTTCCGCATCCGGTCGCTCTCGGCGCAGCTCCTGCACGCCTTCTTTGCCGAGCGCGGCTTTGTGTACGTGCACACCCCCATCATCACCACCAGCGACTGCGAGGGCGCGGGCGAGATGTTCCAGGTGACCACGCTCCCGCTGGACAAGCTGCCCCTCACCCCGGACGGCCAGCCCGACTACGGCGAGGACTTCTTCGGCAAGCAGGCCAGCCTGACCGTGAGCGGCCAGCTCAACGTGGAGACGTTCTGCATGGCGTTCCGCGATGTGTACACCTTTGGCCCCACCTTCCGCGCCGAGAAGAGCTACACCCCGCGCCATGCCGCCGAATTCTGGATGGTGGAGCCGGAAATCGCCTTTGCGGACCTCTTTGACGACATGGCCCTGGCCGAGGACATGCTCAAGTACGTCATCTCCGGCGTGCTCGCCAAAGCCCCGCAGGAAATGGCCTTCCTCAACAGCTTCGTGGAAAAGGGCCTCATCGACCGGCTGAACGCCATCGTAAACAGCGAATTCGCCCGCTGCACCTACACCGACGCCATCGACATCCTCCAAAAGAGCGGTCAGGCTTTCGAGTACCCCGTCTCCTGGGGCATGGACCTGCAAACCGAGCACGAGCGCTACCTCAGCGAAAAGCACTTCGGCCGCCCGGTGTTCGTCTACAACTACCCCAAGGAAATCAAGGCCTTCTACATGCGCATGAACGACGACGGAAAGACCGTCGCCGCCGTGGACCTGCTGGTGCCCGGCGTGGGCGAGCTGATCGGCGGCAGCCAGAGGGAGGAGCGTCTGGACGTGCTCAAGGGCCGCATTGAGGAGCTGGGCATGCGCGAGGAGGACTATTCCTTCTACCTCGACACCCGCCGCTATGGCACCACGCCGCACGCGGGTTTCGGCCTGGGCTTCGAGCGGCTGGTGATGTACCTCACCGGCATGCAGAACATCCGCGACGTGCTCCCCTTCCCCCGCACCACGGGCAGCGCGGAATACTGATTGTCGAAAAGGGCCGGCTGCGAACGGCGCAAGGAAACCGTGCTGCGCAAGGCTTCCGAACCTGCCGCATATTCGCGCGAGACCCGGATTTCCTTTGGAGGGCCGCGTCCCTCCCCTCTCCCGGAAGCTTTGGGACAATACGAAGCGGCGGCAGGCCACACGGCCTGCCGCCGCTGATTGTTGCACTTGTTGGCGGAGCCGTCCTCCTACAGCCCGGCAACCGCCTTTGCCGCCGCCGCGACCTCCGCCACGGGGGCGGGCGCGTCGGTGATGACGCCCATGGCCTGCAGGATGATGACCAGAATGCCCAGCACCGCCACATACACCGCAAAGCCGTTGAGTGAGACGCGGCTGATGAGCCTGAGGAAGAAGCGGATGGCCAGATAGCCGCTCACGCCGGCCACCGCCATGCCCACCAGAATGGCGGGGAGGTCCGGCCCGATGTTCACGCCCTCCTTCAGCACGTCCATGCCCTCGCTGACCAGGCCGCCCACGATGGCCGGGGCGCTCATCATGAAGCTGAACTTGGCGGCCGTCTCACGGTCCAGCCGGGCGGCCACGCCGCCGAAGATGGTGCTGCCGCTGCGGCTGACGCCCGGCAGCATGCCCACGGCCTGCAGGCAGCCCATGGCCAGCGCCTCGCCCACGCCCACGCGGTGCTTTTCCACGCCGCGCAGCGCGTTTCGCCGGGAGAGCCACTGGGTCAGCACCAGCAGGAGGGCCGTGATGAGGAAGCACACGCCCAGGAGGCTGTTGTGCGTCTCCACGTAGTCGAGGGGCTTGTCAAAGAGGATCTTCCCCGCCAGCGCGGGCAGCGAGGCGATGAAGAGCAGAAGCAGCGTTTTGTTCTTGATGGGATGGGCGATCATCGCCACCCAGTCCTTCCAGAACACGATGGCCACCGCCACCAGCGTGCCCACGTGCAGCAGGATGTTGAACAGCAGCTGATGCTCGACATCCACGCCGAAAAGCGCCTGCAGGAGATTGAGATGGCCGCTGGAGGAGATGGGCAGAAACTCCGCCAGTCCCTGGATCAGGCCCAGAAGGGCCGCGGTCAACACGTTCATGCCGAAAATCGTTCCTTTCTTTAGCCGGTTCAGAGGCAGTATACACCATTTCCCCGCGGATGTCACGCTTTTTACAGGCGCGCCTCTTTCAAAAGTATGGCCGGTCAGGCTATAATAGACGCGGGAGGTGACTGGAAATGAGGCGATATCATCGTCTTTTGGCGCTTGTGCTGGCGGCTGTGCTGCTGCTTGCGGGCGCGTGCGCGCGGGCGGAAGGGCCGGTTCAGGCGCTGTTCATCAACGTGGGCAAGGCGGACGCGGCGCTGTTTCTTCTGGGCGACCAGCGATTCCTCGTGGATACCGGCACCAAGGGCAGCTACGACCAGCTGGAGCGCGTGCTCACGGCCTACGGCGTGACGCGGCTGAGCGGCGTTGTCATCACCCACACGGACAAGGACCACGTGGGCGGGCTGAAAAAGCTGCTCAAGAGCGACATCGCCGTGGACCGGGTCTACGCCGGAACGCTCCACTCCGAAAAGAGCCTGGAGGACCATCCCGTCTACGAGGCGGCGGAGAAGTACGACGCGCCGCTCACCTGGCTTTCGGCCGGGGAGACGGTCGAGCTGGCGGACGGCTGCGCCTTTCATGTGCTGGGGCCGCTGAGCCAGGATGACGAGGAGGAAAACAACAATTCGCTGGTGCTGCGCCTGACCACCCCGCAGGGCGACATGCTGCTCACCGGCGACATGGAGCTTCAGGAGGAAAGCGAGCTGATCGAGGCGGGGCTGATCTCCCAGGCGGCGGTGCTCAAGGTGGCGCACCACGGCAACGAGGACGCCACCAGCTGGCAGTTCGTGCTGCTGGCCCGGCCCCAGTGGGCGGTGATCTCCACCAGCTCGGTCGAAAAGCCCGAGACGCCCTCCAGCAAGGTGCTCTCGCGCCTGAAAGACGTGAAGGCCAACGTGGCCGTCACCCAGGACGCGGAGGTGGGTATTCTGGTGACGCTGGAGGACGGGCAGGCCAGCGCGGAGGCCGTCAACTGGCGCTAGCGCACCGGGAGTCCTTCAAACGCATAGGATGGCTTGGCGGAAACGGCTCACGGAGCCTTTCGCCAAGCCATCCTTTTTTTGCTTCATTAGGAGGGGACCCGCTATGCATCATCCGCCCTGTACCTGCCGCGCCTGCGGCGAAAAGCCCTGTCCGCCGCCGTGCCCGCCGCCCTGTCCGCCCCCCGCGCCGGACTGCGGCTGCCGCCCGCCCCGGCCCTGCAAGCCGGGCAGGCCCGAAGGCGTGCTGCTGCAAAAGATCATCGGCTGCGACCGCTTAAGCCTCTCTTGCCTGTGCGCGGATCTGGCCCTGTCCGGGCTGGACTGCGCCCGGCCGCCGCTTACGCTGCTAAGCGTACATGAAAGCGGCGCCCAGCCTGCCTGGACGCCGCTTGGCGAGCCCGACTGCGCCGGGCGCGTGATGGTCCGTGTGACTTTGCCCGTCTGCGCCCAGGTATCGGACGCCTGCGGGCAGCGCTTCTCCGCCACGGGGCAGGTGGACGCGGAGGTGTGCCTGCGCCTGCCCGGCGGCGGGTATACCAGCCTGTTCCTGCTGCCCTGCGTGCGCCTGTTGTGCGTGGACGGCTGCGCGGAGGGGCCGGTGTTCCAGGCGCGGCTACAGGTGGTGATGGACGTGTACGCCATCCGGCCGGAGCCGTGCATGCTGCGCCGGCCGGAGCCCGCCTGCCCCGACCTGCCGCTCTATCCGCCGCCGATCAGGCCGGGTCCGCCCTGTTGGCCACAATGCCCAGCAGCCCCGGACCCGTGTGGATGGCCAGCACGGGGCTGACGGACATGATGTAGGTCTCGCCCGTCACATCCAGTTCGCCCTTGAGACGCTCCATGAGCTTCTCGGCCTCCTCGCGCGCCTTGCCGTTAACCACGGAAAGCTCCGCTTTGGCCCCGCCGAGGAAGCGCTTAACCTCACTGACCATGGTATCCACCGCGGATTTATAGCCGCGGGCCTTGGCCAAAGTAGCGTAGATGCCCTCGTCGTTGACATAGATGATGGGCTTGATCTGGAGCAGGCTTCCCACCACGCCCTCGACCTTGCCGATGCGCCCGCCCTTGCGCAGAAACTCCAGCGTGCGGATGACGAACATGCCCAGCTGATTTCTGCGCACGGCCTGCGCGCGCTCGATGGCCTCCTCGGGCGTGGCGCCCTCCTCCAGCGCGCGGGCCGCCGCCAGCACCATCATGCCCAGCCCCATCGACAGCGTGCGCGAATCCACCATATGCACGCGCATGCGGCCCTCAAAATCCTGGGTGATCATGCGCACCATGTTGAACGTGCCGCTAAGCCCCGAGGAGATGGACATGTGGATCACGTCCGTCACGCCCTCCTGCGCCAGCGATTCGTACAGCGAGGTCACGTCCTCCGGGAGGGGCAGGCTGGTCTTGGGCAGCTCGCGGGTGAGCAGCTCGTAGAGCTCATCCTCCTGAATGTCGATCCGGTCGCGGTATTCCGCGTTCTGGCACACGATGCGCAGCGATATCATGCGGATGCCGTAGCGAGAGAGCTGCTCGCCGCTCAAATCACAGGAGGAATCCGTCACGATCACGGTTTTACGCGTTGCATCCATCCCCGCTCACCTCTACCTTGCCGCGGCAGGCCGCGGCTTTTTGTCATGTCTTTGAAAACATACCTATTATATCATTCCCGCCCGCGCTGTCAACGCCGCCCGGCGGCGGGGCGGGTGCTTTTTTTACATTTCCTCCGCTCCGCGCGCGCCCCTCACCGTTGACAAACCCCGGGGGATGCCTTACTATGGAGGATGGGAATAGATGCGGTTACGCATACGAATGTTGGAGGAACGCCGATGAAATCGCTGAACCTACGTTGGCTTCTGACCGCCTGCGCGCTGGCGGCGGTCTGCGCCCTGTTTTTCCTGATGCCGGCGGCCCTTGCGCAAGGCGGCACAGTATCGGGATGCGCCTATGTGGACGCAAACGAAAACCTCATCCGTGACGAAAGCGAGCAGCTCATCACGGGCGTGCCCGTCCGGCTGGAGCGGCTGGAGCAGGGTGCGTGGACGGAGGTCATGCAGACCGAGACCGACCTGTACGGCAAGTATACCTTCACGGGCCTTTCGGCAGGTGAATACCGCGTGGTCTGCACGCTCAGCGGGCAGGAGCTCTACGCCGTGAGCGTGGGGACTTCGATGGCGACGGAGAACGGCGCCGTGGTGGGCGACGCGGTCACGCTGGAGAGCGGCAAGACCGCATCCGGCGGTGACGTGGGTCTGGCGTCCTCAGCGCGGCTGAAGCTGACCGTTTTTCAGGACAGCAACGGCGACGGCAAGCGCGGCGACTATGACCGCGGGGTGTCCGGCATCGAGGTGACGCTTCTGGACGGCGAAACCCCGCTGGATTCCACCGTCACCGACAGCGAAGGCCAGGCCGCGCTCTTTGCGCGCTCCGGCCGCTACACCGTGCGCGTGACGCTGCCAGACGGCTACAGCCTGTCCGACGGCAGCGTGCAGAGCCATATCATCGACCAGGACGTCTCCTTCGCCACCGGCGAGGAGGAGGCCCTCACGCTGGCCGTGGCCCCCGTGGGCGCGCTGGGCGGCAAGGTGTTTGAGGATATCGACAACGACGGCGTCATGGGCGAGGACGAGCCCGGCGTGGCCGGCGTGACCGTGCGCATCGAGGGCAGCCGCACGGGCACGGTGCGCGAAATCACCACCGACGAAACCGGCGTGTATCTCTTTGACTTTTTGCCCGACGACATGTATACCATCTCCGCCACTTTGCCCGAGGGCATGCTCTACGCCCGCTATTCGCAGACCGGCGGGGACCTGCGCAGCATCTTCACCGGGTCCAACATCACGCGCGAGTTTGCCGTGCGCGACGCCGCCCGCCTGGCGGACAAGAACATCGGCGTGATCGAAAACGGCGTGATCAGCGGCGTGGCGTTTCTGGACCTGAACTACAACGGCCGCCGGGACGAGGGCGAGCCGGGCTACGCCGGGGTGACGGTGGAGGCCCTGCGTGGGAGCGGCGCCGAATCCCAGGGCAAGGCCGTTACCGGCGAGGACGGCGCCTTCCGCCTGGAGGGCCTGCGCGGCGGCGACTACCAGCTGCGCGCCATTTTACCAAACGACGGCTCCATCTTCTCCGTGACCGACGAGGGCAGCGCGGCCGAGGTCAACCGCTTCGAGCAGCGCTCCACGCGGCGGGAGTTCACCATCGGCGGCCTGACGCTTAGCAGCGGCGGCGAAACCACGGCGCTGGTGGGCGTGGCGCGCACCGCGTCCGTGAGCGGCGTGGTGTTCGAGGACGCGGGCTATGACGGCGTGCTGGGCGAAAGCGACAAGCGCCTCTCCGGCCTCAAGGTCTACGCCCTGGATGCCGACGGCCAGACCGTCGCCACCGCCACCACCAACGGCAGAGGCGAATACACCCTCGAAGGCATCATGCCCGGCGCCTACACCGTCGCGGTGCAGCGCAAGGCGGGCTACGGCTTTACGCGCCTGCGCCCCGCCGAGGAGGGCGGCAGCCACGTGACCGCGCTGGTTGGCGATCTGGGCATGACCGCCGAAATGGACATCGCCATGGGCGACGCCCTCACCGGGGTCAACGCCGGCATGCTGCCCGCCTCCACGGTCGGCGGCGTGT
>USFL01000034.1 GCA_900553905.1 uncultured Eubacteriales bacterium
GCGGCTTGACGCCGCGGCGGCAGCCCACGCCGAGGACGAAGGCACGGCTGGAGACATCAAGGTACAGAACCTCTTCCGGAAGCGTGTTTTCGCTATCCCAGAGGATGGCATGGCCGCATGTGACATCCTGCGGGTTCTCGAAGAAGGCAACTTGCCCGGTGGAGGCGAAATGGCGCTCGAAGACAGCACGGGTTCCGCAGAAGGCTATGGGGCTTCCGTCGAGCAGGGCGGCGTTGAGGGCGCGGACGGCTTCCGGGTTGAGGATGCGTGCGTGTTCCTGTGCGGCGGCTTCGTCAAAGGCGGGGAGGCTGTTGACGTCCGCGGGGGAGCCGATTACGGCCTGTCCGCCGGTGATGCGGGCTATGCGCCGGGCCAGCCGGTTGGTGCCTCCGAAATGCCCGGAGGTAAGGGCAATCACATGGCTGCCGCTTTCCGGACAGGCAAGCACGGCGGGGTCAATGCTCTTGTCGCGCAGCAGTGGGGCGGCTTTGCGGAAGGGGATTCCCGTCGCGCCGATGAAGATATGCGCGTCGAACTGCGCCCAGTTGGCGGCGAGGCGGCTGTCGAAGTCTTGGACCGGTATGTGCACGATGCCTTCCGCGTTGGATGAGCGCGTACTGTGGAGCACCGTGGGCAGGCCCAGCCCGGCGGCGATCTCCCGGGCTCGCGTCAGCCCCTTGTCCGTGAAGGCGTACAGGGCGCAGCGTCCGTCGAAATTCTCCGAAACCAGACGGTTCCTGTAGCCATGCGAGAAGTCGGCGTCGTAGAGCCGCGAGGCTGTGCCGTTGGCTCCCAAGGCCCGGCCCACGATGACGAGCGCCTGCCGTCCGAGCCCGGCTTCCTCGGCCTGCCGGGCGATGTCGCCCACCGTACCGCGCAGGATGCGCTCATCAGGCCATGAGGCGCGGTAGACGATCGCCGCCGGGGTGTCCTCGGCCAGCCCACCTTGTTCCATCAGATGGCGCATCAGCTCGCCGACCTTTCCGGTGCTCAGGAAAAAGACCAGCATCGCCCCGGTCCGGGCGAAGGCCGCGGCGTCTTCGCCTTGAGGCATGGGCGTTCTTCCGGGCGTCCGCGTGAGGACGACGCTTTGGCTCACATCGGGGCTGGTGAGTTCGCAGCCAAGCGCCGCTGCTGCCGCGAACACGCTGCTGACGCCCGGGATGATGGATGCGGCCACGCCTTTTTGGGCCAGCCCCCGGATCTGCTCGTTGATCGCGCCGTACATGGCGGGATCGCCGGTGTGCAGGCGCACGACACGTTTCCCGGCAAGGGCGGCATCGCTCATGGCTTCGATCTGTTCCCCCAGATTCATGGAGGCGCTATCGAGGCAGGTGCAATTGGCTTTGCAGGCCTTGAGGTGGGCGGGGTTGACCAGCGAACCCGCGTAGACCACGAGATCCGCCTGTTCCAGAGCGCGCAGGCCACGCACGGTGATGAGATCCTCCGCGCCCGGTCCGGCGCCGACGAATTCGACGAGTGCTTTCATGAAATTGCCTCTTTATGGAATGTGAACACGTAAATGGTGTTTTGCGAGTAGGCATTCGTTGGCGATATCGATGCGGCAGAGGCCGGCTCTGTGGTCGGGGGCCCATGAGAGGAGGGCGCGAAAGCTTTCCAGCGTGACCGCGCTCACGACGATGAGGCCGTTGGACCGCAGGCGGTTCCGGCACGCCGTCAGCAGCGCGGGCAGATCCTTTCCTCCGCCGCCGATGAAAACGCGGTCCGGATCGGGGAGGATGCCCCCGCATGCGCTAGGGGCGGGGGACTCGGGGCAGGACGCACGGATTACGGAGAGGGCGTCGCCGGGATGCAGCGTGTAGTTGGCGATGCCCATGCCGAGGCGGTTGCGTTCGATCATCGCGCAGCGTTCGGGGTTGCGCTCGATGCCGTGTATGCCGAGGGCCGGGCGCAGGGCGGCCGCTTCCAGACCCACGGAGCCGCTTCCGGCCCCGACGTCCCAGAGCGTCCCCCAAGCCGGGAGGCGCAGCCGTGACAGGATGACGGCACGCACGTCCGATGCCGTGATCAGGTTGTTTTCGCGCTCGAAGGCTTCTTCCGGAAGCCCCAGTGCCAGTATCGGGGCCTGAATGGAGGCGCTGCCCCGCGTTGTGGCGGCCGCGTCCTGAGCATGGCAATCGGCATGGGCGGCCGGAAAGATGACGAGGATGGACGTCGGGCCATCCGCGCCGCCAATGACGGACTCGGCCAGCGCCGCGCCGCCCAGCGCCAGCGGATAGGGAAGGCCGCCCAGCGCCACAGCGCACAGCAACGCCGCCGCCGTGCGCCAGGCGTAGGCGGCAGGACGCGCGGATGCCGCGTGGAGGCGGATCATCAGCCCGCACAGCAGCATCACGGCCACCACGCTCAACGCATATTGAATGGCCGACTGCCAGTAGATCAGCTCCCGGATACCGGGCACGTACTCCAGCAGCAGCGTCATCAGCGCGGCATAGAGCGCCGCGCACACGCACAGATCGCCCTTGAGCACGAACCTTGTGACCTGCCGCGCCAGATACCAGGCCGACAGCGCCAGCAGCGCCAGCGTGCCGAACGGCGCCAGCCAGAACAGCCGCATGGAAAACACCATGGGCTGAAACGCGCATACGAACATGGCCACGTACGTGCCCTGCCAGGTCTGATAGTCGTACATGGCCTGATTCCAGGCCGCTTTCAGGGTAGCCCAGAGGCTTCCGGTCTCGGCCCAGACCTTGGCTGCGGGCAGCACGCAGGGAAAGTCGTCATGGGTGGGATAGGCGTAAAACGACATGGCAAGAAGCGGCGCAAGCATCAGCGCTACCCAAACCAGGCAGAGCACCGTGAGCGCGCGCCGCGTGGGCCGCGAGTGCAAAAAAAGCGTACCTTTTTTTGCGATGCGACGGGGAGAAACGGTCGTCATCAAAGGCCTCCTTCAGCGCACGGCGCTCAGGCTTCGGGCAGCTTCGCGGCCTCGACCGCTTCGGCCTCCTTGCATTCGCGCTGACGCTTTTCCTCCGCGTCGATCTCCCAGTGCAGGAGCAAAGTGAGCAGACTGCGCAACAGGATGACCGCCGCCAGCGTGCCCAGCTCGTTCCAGCCGCTGACGATGACCGAGCGCAGCACCTCGCTGCCCACCTTGAATTCCAGGCCCAGCATGATGCCCTGCGCAAGCTGGATACGCGTGCTGTCATCCTTCTGAACAAAGCCGATGAATCCCCTGACCATGCTGATGACGATAACGATGATGCCGGCAAGTTCGATGAGCAGGATACACAGACGGACCAGAGTGTCAAAACCGAGTTCGATAGCTTCCATTGTGGCGTCCTCCTTCGTGGGTGTGGTATAATCGCACCGGGAGGGTTGCGATTTGTTACTGCAATTATATCTCCATTTTCCATTTTGTAAAAGGAAATGTTTTTACTGCGATTTCTGCTCTGCCCCTGCGGACGACGGAACCGTTGCGGCGTATTGCTCCGCGCTCAAAAAAGAAATTTGTATCACCGCGGAAAAATACCCCGACGCCAGGGTGAGCACCGTATTCCTGGGCGGCGGCACGCCCACGCTGGTACCGGCGGAGGAGATGCGGGGCGTGCTTGGGGAGTTGCGCCGCCGCTTTGACGTCCTGCCGGATGCGGAGATAACGGCCGAGGGTAACCCCGGAACCCTGTCCTCCCAGTGGCTGGAGGCGGCCTGCGCCTGCGGGCTGAACCGGCTGTCACTGGGGATGCAGGCTGCGCAGGACCGGCTGCTCCAGGCCATCGGGCGCATCCACACCTTCGCCCAGGCGCGGGAGGCGGTGACGCTGGCCCGGGCCTTTGGCATCCGCAACCTCAACGTGGATCTGATGTCCGGCCTGCCCGGTCAGACGCTGCGGGACTGGCGCGAGAGCATAGAGGCGGCTTTGGCACTCGGCGTGGAGCATATCTCCGCGTATAGCCTGATTTTGGAGGAGGGCACGCCGCTTTGGCGCATGGTGGAGGAGGAAAGCGTGCATCTGCCGGACGACGAGCTGACCGCCGAAATGTACGAGCGGGGCGTGACCTGGCTGGAGGCGGCGGGATACGAGCGCTACGAAATCAGCAACTTTGCCCGGCCGGGCTTTCGCTGCCGCCACAACGTAGGCTACTGGCAGGGAAGCTGGTATGCGGGGCTGGGCGTGGCGGCGCACGGCATGCTGCCGCCGGACGCTTCGCAGGCCTCGCAGGGCGCGGTGCGCGTGAGGCGTGCAAACACCGAACGCATGACGGAGTATCTGCATGCCCTTGAGGCGCAAAACGTCCTCCCGCCGGCGGAAATCACGCTGATAGACCGGCAGGAGGCGATGTTTGAGACGATGATGCTGGGCCTGCGCATGACCGGCGGCGTCTCCGAGCGCGACTTCGAGCGCATGCATGGCGCTGCGCTTTCGCAGGTCTACGGACCGGCATTGGAAACGCTGGCGTGGGAGGGGCTGGGGGCATGGTCCTCCGGCACGGTGGGGGAGCGGCGGTTTTTCCTCACCCCACGCGGGCTGGAGGTGCAAAACGAGGCGCTTATGGCGCTGATGCCGTAAACCACAAAAGGCCCTCCGCGCCTGTATGGCGCGGAGGGCCCATTGTTATTGCAACTTACTGGAGGGAATCCTTGGTCAGGACGGACACGCCGGTGTCGGTCACGGCATGGCCGAGATCCTCGCCCGCGATGGCCTTCACAGCAGCCTGCACACCCTCATAGCCCATCACGTCGGGGTTCTGAGCCATGGTGCACAGCAGGTAGCCGTCCTTGATGAGGCCCTGGATGGCGTCGGACTTGTCAAAGCCCACGCCGATCACGCCGGTGTTGCCGGACGCCTTGATGGCGTTGCCGATGCCGGTGGTGGAGCCTTCGTTGCCGCCGAAGATGCCAACCACGCCCTGGGTGATGTAGTTCTCGGCGATGGTCTGGGACTTGGCAGCGTCGCCCTCGCCGTACTGGGTCTCAAGGATGTTGTACTCGGTGCCCTCAAAGGCGCTGCGGAAGCCCGCTTCGCGCTTCACGGTGGAGTCGGTGGCGGCGTTGACGTTCACGATGCCGATGTCGCCGGAGGTGATGCCGGCCGCGGTCAGGGCCTTGATCATTTCCTCACCGGCGGTCTTGCCGGCAGCCTCGTTGTCGGTGGAGAAGGTGGCTTCCGCCTCGACGTTGGCGGGAGAGTCGACGTAGACGATCTTCACGCCCGCCTCAACGGCCTCGTTGAGCGCGGAGGAGATGGCGTCGGGGCCGTTCGCTGCCACGATGATGGCCTGATAGCCGCCGGCGACGGCGTTGTTGACGCACTCGATCTGCTGGGCGTCATCCTTGGTGTTTGGGGACATGAAGGTCACGGTCACGCCGAGCTCCTCGGCGGCCTTCTGGGCGCCCTCGTTGAGGGTGATCCAGTGCTGGTCGATGGAGTCCATGGTGATCAGGGCGATCTTTTCGCCCGCGGCCATCGCGCTGGCAGCGCCGAGCACCAGGCACAGGCTGAGCAGCAGAGCAACGATCTTTTTCATAACAATGGTACCTCCTGTTTCTATTTCTGAACGCCCGCAGGCAATTCATTCGTCTTTTTGGTGGTTTTGCGGCTGAAGATGCCGCGGCGGAACACCACGTCAAGCAGCACGGCGAATACCACGATCACGCCGATCACGATGCGCTGGATGCCCACCTGCGCGCCGATCATGTTCAGGCCGTTTTCCAGCGTCTGCCACACGGCCGCGCCGCCGAGGGTGCCCAGCAGAAGGCCCGTGCCGCCTAGGGGAGAGATGCCGCCGATGACGCCTGCGGCCACCGCATACATTTCATAGGTGTTGCCGGCCTCCATGTTGCCCATGCTGGCCTGCGCGCACAGGATCAGGCCCACCACGAACGAGCAGAACGCCGATACCAGGTACGCCTTGGTCACCGTGGCCACCACCGATACGCCGGAGAGCTTGGCCGCGTCCGCGTTGGAGCCGATGGCGTAGATATGCCGGCCCGTGCGGGTCTTGCTCAGCAGGAAGAAGAAAGCTGCAAAGAGGATCATGGCAATCCAGAAGGTGTTGTACAGGCCCAGGGTATCTCCGTAGTAGAAGAAGTTTTGGAACTTGTCGCCCATCTCCTGGCCGATGCCGCTGGCGATGGCGTTGGTGTTGCGGTTGCCGTTGACCATGTAGGCCACGCCGCGCGCCACGAACATCGTGCCCAGCGTAGCGATAAAGGGCGGGAGCTGGAACTTGCCTACGAGCATGCCGTTAAGCACGCCCACCAGCAGGCAGGCCACCAGCGTGACCAGAATGGCGGGGATGGGATGCATACCGCCGGACATCAGCGTGCCGGAGATCATGGCGCTCATGCCGACCACCGAGCCGATGGACAGGTCGATGTTGCCGGTGATGAGCAGGTAGCTCTGGCCGATGCCGATGATGAGGTACTTGGACATGGAGCGCGTGAGGTTGACGATGTTGCGCCCGGAGAACACCGTGGGATTGATCAGGCCGAACGCGATGTAGATGATGATGAGTCCGGCGAAGGCCGTCAGCGCCGCGCCCATGCCGCGCACGCTGAGCAGCCGCTTGAGGAAGGGTTGCTTGCTGTGTTCCATACGATCCGTGCCTCCTACGCTCATTGGCCTGCCGCCATTTTGTTTTCAAACCGGGTTGCCAGCGTGAGAATCTCGTTTTGCGTGGTTTCCCGCGCCATCACCTCGCCGGTGATCTGACCGTCGCACATCACGATGACGCGGTCGGCGATGCCCAGCACCTCCGGCAGCTCGCTGGAGACGAACATCACGGCGATGCCCTGCTGCTTGAGCTGGTTCATCAGGTGGTAGATCTCCACCTTGGCCGCCACGTCGATGCCGCGCGTGGGCTCGTCAAAGATGACCACCCGCGAATCCCTCGCCAGCCACTTGCCCACAACCACCTTCTGCTGGTTGCCGCCGGAGAGGTTGGCCGCGTCCACGTCCACCGACGGGGTTTTGATCTGCAAATTCTTGACCGCGCGCTCGCACATGGCGTTTTCCTTGCTGTGGCTGACCACGCCCAGACGGTTGCACAGAAGGTCGAGGTTGGGCAGCGCGATGTTGTGGCGGATGCTCAGCTTGGTGCACAGGCCGTCCTTTTTGCGGTCCTCCGGCGCCAGCACCACGCCCTGACGAATGGCGTCTGCCGGGCTGTGAATCTCGATTTCTCTGCCATCCAGCACAATCTGCCCCGACTCCTTGGGATCGATGCCGAAGATGGCGCGCGTGGTTTCGGTGCGCCCCGCGCCCATGAGCCCCGCAAAGCCCACGATTTCGCCCTCGTAGAGGGAGAAGCTGATGTCGCGGACCATGCGCCCGGCGTTGAGGTTTTTGACCTCGAAGATCTTCTTGCCCTTTTCGCAGGTCACGCGGGGGAATTTCTCCTTGATCTCGCGGCCCACCATGTGCGTGATGATCTGGTCGATGGTGGTGTCGGCGAAGTTCATGGTGGTGATGTACTGGCCGTCGCGCATGATGGTCACGCGGTCTACGATGTGCTGCAATTCCTCCAGACGGTGGGAGATGTAGACGATGCCGTGGTCCGAGGCGCGAAGGTCCCGGATGATGCGGAAGAGGTCCTCGATTTCGCGTGCGGTAAGGGCGGAGGTGGGTTCATCCATGATGAGGATGCGCGCGTCCATTGACAGCGCCTTGGCGATTTCCACCATCTGCTGCTTGGAAATGGGCAGGTCGCCTACCACCGTCCGGGGGGAGATGTCGATTTTCAGCCGGCCCAGCACCTCGGCGGCCTCGTCCTCCATCTCCCGCTGGCTCAGCACCATGCCGCGCACCTTCTCGCGCCCCAGGAACATATTTTCGGCCACGGTGAGGTGCCGGCACATGTTGAGCTCCTGGTGGATGATGGCCACGCCTGCGGCCTGCGCCTGCTTGGGGGTGAGGTTGCCATACGCCTTGCCCTGGATTTCCATGTCGCCGCTGTCGCGGGTATAGACGCCGCTCAAGACTTTCATCAGCGTGGATTTGCCCGCGCCATTCTCGCCCAGAAGCGCCATGACCTCGCCGCTTCGCAGCTCGAAATCCACATGGTCCAGCGCCTTCACGCCGGGAAACGACTTGCAGATATCGTGCATGGATACGATGATGTCGTTCATTGGCCTTGCCCCTTTGTCTGGTTTGCTTGTTTTGATGGGAAAAGTATAGCATGTTCGCTGCCGCCGAAGAAATGGGGGTTCTTTGGTTTTCGGGGGGCTTTTTTATGGAGTTTGGATTGGGATATAAAAAACCCCGGCGGCAGGGCCGCCGGGGGAGTGTAGGGTCATTGCGCTGGTGGGAAAAAGGCATATTCCAGCATCAGGCACAGGGCGTGGTAGACGGGCAGGTGCAATTCCTGCACCATGAAGGTTTCCGAAGCGCCTACCACTACGCTCACGTCGCACAGGGGGCGCAGCTTTCCGCCCGTGCCGCCGGAGAGCAGCGCCACGTGCATGCCGCGCGCGCGGGCGGCCATGACCGCCGCCACGGCGTTTGCGGCATTGCCGGAGGTTGAGATGCACAGAAGCACATCCTCCGGGCGGCCCAGGCCGTAAACCTGCTGGGCGAAGGAGATCCCCCCGCCTACATCGTTTTGAAGGGCGGTGGACAGCGCGGCGTTCTCCACCAGCGCCACCGCGGGCAGCGCGCCCTCCAGGGAGGCGGCGAGCCGTTCGCCCTCCTGGCTGAAGCGCGCGCCAAGGATGCGGGCGGCCTCCCCGTCGATGGGGCGGGGGAGCGTGAAGCTCTTCATCAATTCGCCCACGATATGCAGCGCGTCGGCGGCGCTGCCGCCGTTGCCCAGGACCAGCAGCTTTCCGCCGGAGGCAAACGACTGGCGGACAAGCTCGTAGAGCGCTCGGATATCCTCCTTTTGCGGAGTTAGAATGGGATAGCGGTTCACCAAATCATCCAGCACGGCTTCGGGACCGGCGTAACGGATGTGAGCCATGGTTGGACCCCTCCTTTGTCTGTGGAATAGCGGCGAGTGTTTATGACCGGTCCGCCCCGGCTATGGCGATGGCCAGCGCGGCATAGTCGCCGATGCGGTCGCCCAGGGCGGCGGGCAGGATGCTGCAGGCGGCCAGCGAGACGGGAAGCGCCTCCCGCTCCAGCGCACGCAGCATGCCGTCGCGCAAAAGCCCTTCGCAGCGGGCATAGATGGAGCCGATCACGATGCGCTCCGGGTTCAGCAGGTCCAGCAGCAGGGCCAGCCCGTGCCCCAGCTGACGCGCCACGTGCTCCAGCACCTCCAGCGCCAGCGGGTCACCTTGCCCGGCGGCCTCCGCCACGGCGCGGGCCGTGAGCGGACCGGGCCCCATGAAAACGGGCGCGCCCTTCTGCCGCTCGCGCAGGGCCAGCGTTTCAGCCAGCTGACGGATGCCTCCGCCAGAGCAGAAGCCCTCAAACGAGCCTTCCTTGCCGTAGCCTGTGGGGCCATAATCGCTTAGCCGCCAGTGCCCCAGCTCGCCCGCCATGCCGCAGGCGCCCCGGTACAGCCGCCCGTCCAGAATCAGACCCGCGCCCAGACCTGTCCCAAAGGTGAGAAAGGCCATGCTCCGGCAGCCCTGGCCCGCGCCCCACCGCCATTCGGCCAGGGCGCAGGCGTTGGCGTCGTTTTCCATGAAAGCGGGCGCGCCCAGCGCCCGGGTGATCCGTTCCGTCCAGGAGGCGCCGCTCCAGCCGGGCAGATTGGGCGGGTTAAGCAGCGTGCCGCTCTCACAGTCCAGCGGACCGCCAGCACTTACACCCGCGCCCAGTACGCGGCAGCCCTCCGTCATATCCAGCGCCATGGCGCACATGCGCTCCATAGCCTCCGCCTGCGTAGCGGGCGTGGCGATCTCGTGCCGCTTGAGCACGCAGGGCGCGCCCGCCTCCTCCACGCCCGTGCATACGGCGCATTTGGTGCCGCCGAT
>USFL01000035.1 GCA_900553905.1 uncultured Eubacteriales bacterium
ACCAGCCACATCACCGAGGCGATCATCGCGTACAGCGCACGGAAACCGTCCGCCCGCATGCGGATGCCCATGCCCAGGAAGCCCTCCCAGGTCAGCCGCAGCGCGTTTCCGCCGGCGGCCAACGCCGTGAGCCAGATCAGCGCCGCCACCTCGACCGCCGCGCAGGCGATCATCACCGCGATGGCGCGCTGGCCGCCCCTGCGGCCCAGCGCCCACGCCAGCGGCGCGCACAGCATGGGGACGACGGCCAGAATCAACAGTATCAGGGAACCGTTCATACCCACACCTCCTTACACAAGCCCCGCCGCCACCTGGCCCAGATAATCGGCCAGCGGCGCGGAGGCAAACACCAGAATCAGCATGACGATCACCAGCAGAATCAGCGGCAGCTGCATGCGCCAGCCGGGGTCCAGCCTCTTGCCCTCAAGCCCCGAATCCGGGCTGAGCGGCATCGCGTAGGCCGACACCGCAGGAGCGAGCATATAAATGGAGGTGAGCGCCGCCGAAACGATCAGAACCACGACGGCCGCCACGCCCAGCGCGCCGTTGGCGCTCAGCGCGGCTGTGGCCAGCGCCCACTTGCTCTGGAAGCCCACAAAGGGCGGGATGCCCACCAGCTCGATGCCGCAGAACAGGAACACCGCCATGGTGAAGGACATCACGCGGCTCATGCCGCGCATCTCGCCGACATAGCTCTTGCCGGTGCGGATCATCATCGCGCCCACGCAGCTGAACAGGCAGATCTTCATGATGGCGTGATACACCATGTGAAGCAGTCCGCCCTGCAGCCCTTCGGGGGTGAGCATAAGCGCGCCCAGGAGGACGTAGCTGAGGTTGCTCATGGTGGAGTAGGCCAGCCGGCGCTTCATGTGCCGCTCGCGAACCGCCATGGCGCTGCCGAACACGATGCTGAACATGGCCACGATCAGGCAGACCGTCTGCGCCCAGGTGCCGCGCATCAGATCCGGGCTGAAGCAGTAGTGGCTGAGGCGGATGACCGCAAACGCGCCCGCCTTGACCACCGCCACCGCGTGCAGCAGGGCCGTGACCGGCGTGGGGGCTACGCTCGCCGCGGGCAGCCAGTCATGGAAGGGGAAGATGGCCGCCTTGACGCCAAAGCCCAGGAAGCCCAGTACGAACATGGGAAGGAGCAGCTCCATCGGCGCGTTTTGGAGCGCCGGGATGCCGCCGGCGACGAAGTTGGAATTGCCGGTGAAGTGCATGACCGTCGCAAGCGCAAGGAACGCCATGGCCGCGCCGCCCAGCGAGTAGTATACATACTTGCGGCCCGCATAGACGGCCTGCGGCTTCATGCCGTGCATGACCAGGAACAGCGTTGCCAGGGTCAGCAGCTCGTAGAAGATGTAGAGGGTCATCAGGTCCTCGGCAAAGGCGATGCCCAGCGTGACCGCGTAGCTGAGCAGGTAAAAGCCGAAGAAGTGGTTCTCCCCGCCCTCGTGCGCCATGTATTCAAAGGCGTACAGGGTGGATAGCGGCCACAGGAAGGCCACCAGCCCGCCAAAGACGCGCCCCAGGCCGTCGAGCTTGAAGCTGATGGAGAGCAAGTCGGACAGCTTCAGCAGCGTGATGGGATGCGCGCCCGGCGTCAGTACGCACCACGCGACGCAGGCGGAGGTGGCGAGCGTCGCGGTCATGGTCAGCGCGTGGCAGGCCCGCACGTCGCGGGGCCGCCAGATGAACAGCGCGACCGCGCCCAGAACGGGCAGCAGAATGGAAATCAACAGCATATTTCGGCCCGCCTCTCTTTTACAGCACAGCCGCCGCAACGGCGCTCACAGCGGTTTCCACCAGCGAAGGCCACAGGCCCAGAATCAGCGTCAGCGCGGCCAGCGCCACCAGCGGCCAGAGCATGGAGGCCTTCAGCTCGCAGCAGGAGGTCTCCAGCGCCGCCTCGCCGCTCGCGCGGCCGGGGAAGAAGCCGTTGATGCTCACCGGCAGCAGATAGCCCGCCGTGAGCAGCGCAGATACCAGCAGCACCACCGGTCCAAGCCAGCTGAAGGTGGCCACGCCGCTCGCCATGGCGCCCTGCGCCAGCTCCCACTTGCTGAAGAAGCCGCACAGCGGGGGCACGCCCACCAGGCTCACGCCCGCGAGGGTAAAGCACCACAGGGTGGCCGGCATGCGCTTGCCGATGCCACGCAGGTCGCGCACATCGGTCAGGCCGGTCTTGAGGATGATGCCGCCGGCGCAGAGGAAGAGGAGGTTCTTCATGATGGAGTGGAAGTACACATGCAGCATCGCGCCCCGGAAGGCCGTTTCGTTGAGCAGGAACAGGCCGAAGAGCACATAGCTGACCTGCGACACGCTGGAATAGGCCAGGCGCTTTTTGAGCACCGTGACCTTGAGGGCCATCATCGAGCCCATGAACACCGTAATCAGCGCCAGCATAATCAGCGCCGTCTGCACCCACGTGCCGCGCAGGAAGTCCGCGCCGGTCACGTAGAAGATCACGCGGATGATGCACAGAACGCCCGCCTTGGTGATCACGCCGCTGAGCACCGCGCTGGCCGGAGCCGGAGCGATGGGGTGGGCCGTGGGCAGCCAGCCGTGCATGGGGAACATACCGGCCTTGGTGCCAAAGCCGATCACCGTGATGAGCAGCACCCACAGAAGCAGCGGGCCCTGCGCGGCCACCGCGTCAGCCGAGAGCGTGCCGCCGGGAACAAACAGGGGGGTCACCGCGTTGGCGGTAAAGAAGAAGATGCCCAGCAAACCCATCATCGCGCCCGCGATGGAGTACAGCAGGTATTTCATGCCCGCGGCCACAGCCTCCTTGGTCAGGCTGTGCAGAACCAGCGCCACGGACAGGAGGGTCATCAGCTCAAAGCACAGGTACATCGTCACCAGCGTGCCCGCAAAGCACAGCCCCAGAAGCGCGCTTAAGGTGAGCAGGTAGAAGGTGTAGAACCGCCGCTGCGCGCCTTCATGGGCCATGTAGCCGAAGCTGAACGCGCCGGAGAGCAGCCACATGCCGCTCATCAGGATGCTGAACAGCCGCGACAGGCCGTCGGAGGCCGCCACCACCGGCAGGTTCTGGGAGATGGTAAACAGGGTCAGGCTGCCATCGCCGGTCAGGCACAGGGCCACGGTGAGCAGAAAGCTCGCCACCAGGGAAGCCAGCACAAAGCGGTCACGCGCCTTGTCCGGCCGCAGCGCGGGCACAAACCAGCACAGAAGCGCGCACAGCGCGGGAAACAACGGGGTCAAAATCAACAGGACCGCCTGCATCTTGACATCCTCCTCACTCAAACATCATAAGGCCATTGGTGATGGCCGTCACAATCGGCTGCGCCATCAGGCCCACCAGCAGGTTCAGCGCCACAAAGCCCCACATGGCCCCGCCGGAAAGCGGGCTGCGCTCCGGCGCGGGGGGCTGGAAGCCGTCGCGCGGCGGGCGGTAGAGCGTGATGACGGTTTTCATGAAGTACAGCACGTTGAGCAGCGTGCTCACCGCCAGCGCAATCAGCATCACCCACATGTGCAGGCCGCCCCGGTCGAGCGCGGCATTGCTGAGATACAGCTTGCTGATGAAGCCGCCCAGCACCGGGATGCCCACCAGGCTCATGGCCGCCACGCTGAAGCATACGCCCGCGGCAGGATTGCGAAAGCCGGCGCCCCGCAGGTCGGAGAACCGCTTGCTGTTGCCCGATGCGTCGGCCAGTCCGGAGGAGGAGATGAACAGCGCGCTCTTGGCGCAGGCATGCATGAGCATGTGATAGATGGCAGCCACAAAGCCAATATTCGTGCCCAGGCCCAGCCCGGCGTAGATGTAGCCGATCTGCGCCACGGAGCTGAAGGCCACCATGCGCCTGAGGTCATGGCTGAAAATGGCGTTCACGCTGCCCGCGATCATGCCAACGACGCCAAAGACGAACATCAGGTCCATCACATGGCTGCTGGTGACCAGCTCCATGCCGATGACGCGGTAGAAGATCTTAATGAGCAGGAAGATATAGGCCTTGCTGACGATGCTGGAGAGCACCGCGCTGGCCGTGGGCGTGGAATACCCGTAGGCGTCCGGCAGCCAGGTATGGAAGGGATACAGGGCGCTTTTGATGCCCAGACCCACGAAGAACAGGCCCATGATGACGGTGATGGGCGTCGTGTATTCGCCCGATGCGGACAGCTCCATCAGCGAATCATGGATGTTTTCCATGAGCAGGTGGCCGGTGAGGTTGTAGGTGATGGTGATGGCGATCAGGGTCAGGCCGGAGCCCAGCAGGCTCATAATCATGTAGCGCATGGCCGAGACCATCGTGCGGCCGTTCTGCCGCGACATGATGAGCGCGCAGGCCGTGAGCGTCATGATTTCGATAAAGACGTAGGCGGTGAACAGGTCGTTGGTGTAGAGCATGCTCATCATGGCGGCCAGCACCAGGTCCAGCATGACGCAGACGATATTGACCTTCTTATGGTCCACCTGCTCGGTGAGCTTGCGCATGCCGCCCAGGACGCTGAGCAGCAGGATCAGGCTAAAGACCACCGCCAGGGTGGATTCCAGCACGCCCGCGCGCAGCTCGTTGCCCCAGGGAGCGGGGAAGTGGCCCATCCAGTAGACGTAGCTTTCGCCGTAGCCCCACATGAAGACCGTCAGCCACAGGTTCAGCGCCGCGACCACCGCGGCAAGCCCCGCCGTGACCCACTTGGCCACACGTCCCGGCAGCATGGCGCTGAAAATGCCCGACACCATGCACAGCATGATGGAGAAGAAGGGGACGTTCTGTACAAATTGCATATCAGTCGTCCTCCCCCTTCATCATCAGCGTGATGCGGTCGATGTCCAGCGTATGGTAGCGCCGGTAGAGACGCACGGTGAGCGAGAGCATCAGCGCCGTCACGCTCACGCTGACCACGATGCCCGTCAGCACCAGGCCCGCAGGGATGGGGTTGATGTAGTACTGGGCGGAGATGACGCCGTCGGTCAGAATGGGGGCGGTGCGGTCCTCGATATAGCCCACGGAGGTCAGCAGCAGATAGATGGCCGTATCCATGATGTTGAAGCCGATGATCTTTTTGATCAGGTTGCGCTGGAGCAGAAGCGTGGTAAAGCCGATGGCGAACAGCAGCACCGCCACGATTTCCTCCAGATGTTCCTGGATGATGGTAAGCATCGCTTACATGCCCCCCTTGCGAAACAGCGTGTAAAACGCGTACATCGTGCACATGACGATCAGGCCCACGCAGATGTTCAGCGGCAGGATGAAGCCGGAGGAGAGGATGGCGCCGGGCGTGCCCAGCGGGATGCCGCTTTCGATGTGGTTGGCGCCGGTGTAGAAGGAATAGCTCTTGAGGGCGGCATAGGTCATCAGGGCCAGGAAGGTGATCCAGCGGAAGGTGCGGTAGGTGAAGAAGCGTTCGGTCTTCTGGAAGCCGAAGGCGTTGAGGTAGAGGATCAGGCCCGCGCCCATCACCGCGCCGCCGCTGAAGCCGCCGCCGGGGCTGAGATGGCCGTTTAAGACGATGTACATGCCATAGAGCAGGATCACCGGCACCAGAATCTTGGCGGCCAGCTGCAGGATGGCGTCGTTCTTGGGCTCGTGGTGACGGTCGTCCCACTCGGCCTCCAGCATGGCGGGCGTGGGCTTCTCGCCGGGAGCATGGTCGCCCAGCTTGAGCAGCAGCAGCACGCTGCATGCCGCCACGAACAGCACCGTCGATTCGCCGAAGGTATCGAAGGCACGGTAGTCCAGAATCATGCCGGCCACAAAGTTGATGGCGCCGGTCTCCTCGATGCCCTTTTCGATGTAGCGCTGCGAAACTTCATTATTATAGGGATTGTCCGCCTCGCCGAAGGGGGGCAGGGCCACCACGGTGCTCATCAGGAAGAAGATGATGAAGCACAGAACCAGCACCGCCGAGAGGCGGTACAGCCGGTTGATGAGCTTGACGCCCTTGTGCAGCGACCATTCGTGAACGCGCGAATAGTAGGACCGCTCCTCCTCCACCAGGGCGGTTCGATGGTCGTCGGCGCGCTTTTCCGCGCTGGCGTAGACTTCGCCGCCCGCCTCCTGCGGCGCGGCCTGGTCCATGCTCTGTTCAATCTCGCCGTCCAGCACGCTCTCGTCGCCGGTTTCCCAGTTGACAAAGCGCTCCCACAGCGAGGGGCGGGAATCATTTCTGGTCATTCGGCTCGTCCTCCTTCTGGGGCTTGATGGCGTGGATCTTCTTGAGCACGATAAAGAACAGGATGCTGGTGACGCCCGCGCCCACCGCCGCTTCGGTGATGGCCAGGTCGGGCGATTGCAGAAGCATCCACATGATGCTCATCAGCACGCTGTAGGCCATGTAGATGACCACGCTCACCAGCAGGTTGCGGGTGAGACAGGTGGCGATGGCGCAGATGAGCAGGAACCCGAGGACAACCACGGTAAACAGACTGTTCATAGGTCGATCATCTCCATTTCCTGCTCAGGATGTTCGTTGGTGGTCAGCTCCAGGCGCGCGATCAGATGGCTGCCGGTGGGGCTGGTCAGCCACAGGAACAGCGCCGTCAGCAGATATTTCAGGATGACCCAGCCGTCGTTCTGGGAAATGCACAGGCCGGTGAGCACCAGCAGCATGCCCAGCGAATCCCCCATGGAGGCGGCGTGCATGCGGTTGAGCACATAGCGGAAACGGTACTGCGATACCACGCCCACCAGCAGCACAAACAGCCCGGCCAGCATCAAAACGGCCGTCAACACGAAACGGAACCAGTCAAGCATCGGAGCGGGCCTCCTTTTCCTTCTTTTCGCGCTCCTCCAGGGCGACGCCCATGTAGACCTTGCACAGCACCACCACCGCCAGGAAACCCAGCAGCGCGTAGATGAGCGCCACGTCCACCAGGTATCCCTCGCCCAGCATGGCGGCCAGGATGCAGATCATGGTCATGGTGAGCGTACAGATCATGTTGATGGAAACGATGCGGTCGGCAATGCGCGGGCCCTGAATGGCGCGAAACAGGCAAAACAGCGTCAGCACGCTCAGACATACCAGAACAGCCATGTAAAACGCATGATAGGCGTCAGCGAGATTCATGCCTCTTCCTCCTTTGTCTTTTGCATTTTTTCAAGCGCCTGGGAAAACGACGTGTCGTCAATGCCTTCCATGAACTGCGTATCCAGGCAGTGGACGGTCAGGCGGTCGCCTTCGCTGTGAACGGTGATGGTGCCGGGCGTCAGCGTAATGGAATCCGCCAGCGCACTCTTGAACCCACCCTTCAGCGGGGTGCGGAAGGTGACCAGGTGGGGCTTGACCTCGAGCTTCGGGGCGAACACGATGCGCGTCAGCGCCAGGTTGCATTTGACGATTTCCGTCAAAAGCAGTCCCACATAGCGCAGCGCGGCAGGGATCAGCCGGGCCGCGGCCCAGTCCTTTTTGGGGCTGTAGCCTAAAAACGCACAGCAGAAGGCGTACAGCACGCCGGAGAGAACCGCGCCGAAAGCGGCGATTTCCCATGTCAGACGGCCATTAAACGCCACCCATAACAAGAAGAACACAAAGAACATTCGATGGACCTCCTCCCTCTTGCGGATGATGGCCGGCTCCCCTCATTTAATAGGTAAGAACACGAAAACCATCAGCTTGACATTGTACGCCGCAACCCTGCAAAAGTCAACGCCGGCCAGGAATGGTTTCGCATTTTTCCGGCAGGTTTAGCGGCTGCTTAGCGATTTTTGACGGTACAGATAAACCGCGTCATACCAGAAGTTCGGGCTGCTTTCCGTGGCGATCAGCTCATAGCGCTCCACGATCCATTCCGGCTGTTTGCCTCGCGTGATGACATAATCGCATCGTCCCTCGCGCAGGTAGCGCTCCTGTTCCGTGAGCATCTCCTCCAGGGGCACGTTGGTCTGGTGAAAGTATTTCACGCTCGGTACAAGCCCGGCGGCGGTGTAGAAGCCCGCATCCATGAAGCCATAGTTGAGCAGCGTCGCGTCAGGCTCCAGATAGGCGGCGATGCGGTACTGCATGGTTTCTTCACGGGGCTGGCCAAAGGGCGCGCCGTAATCCGCCGTCATGTTGCCGCTCAGCAGTGGGCACAGGCCTACGCAAGCGGCCGCCAGCGCCGCGGCGCAGCCCGTCAGCGCCCATCGTGAGAGGCGTGCAAGCCTGCTCTCTAGCAGCCGGCCCAGGGGGACGAGGCCCAGCGGCGCCAGCGCGGCCAGCGCCAGTCCGTAATAGGGGTAGCTCTTGCCGCCCGCAAACACGCCCAGCGCGCCCAGCATCGCAGCCAGCCACACGGCTAGGCCCTCGCGGCGGGGGCGCTTCCAGGCGTACCACACCAAGCCCCCGGCTACGGACAGCACGCACAGCGGATTGTCCCGCACCCATTCCCAGCCGCACAGCAGCATGGCCTTGATCCGCTGCACAAGGCCGGAAGCCTCCTCGGAGGCAGAATACAGGAACAGATTGTCATACAGATAGGTGCCCAGCCAGTCCGAGACGGCCCCGTTCACGCCGAAGTAGAGCACCCAGGGCAAGGTGGACAGCGCAAACCCCGCAATCAGCCAACCGAGCGAACGCCACAGGCCGCGCCAGTCGCGCCGGGCTGCCAGGTGGACCAGCAATGCCAGGAACAGCCCGGCATGCACGCCGCAAATGGTGAATTTGATCCAGAACACGCAGCCGGCCAGCACGCCCTGCCAAACAAGCTCGCGCGCCGGCATACGCCCGCCGCCGCGGCCAAAATGGCGCAAAACGCCGTAGAGCGACCAGACCATCAGCGGCAGGCACAGTTCCTCGGCACTGTCGCCTTCCGCAAAGCTGGCGGAGGTATAGATCAGCAGCGCCAGCACAGGAAGCATCAGCCAGGCGGCGCGGCGCGCGCCATAGAGGACCATCAGACGATAGGCGCCGGTCAAAAACAGGGCCGCAAGGCAGATCTCCATCAGGTACACGCCGGTAAAATCCCAAAAGGAGATCAGCGCGCACAGCGCGTGCAGGGCATAGAGCAGCGGCCCCTTGTGGTCATACAGGTCGCGGTAGACCACCTGGCCCCGCGTCATGCCCTTGCCGATGGTAAAGTAGATGTTGGCGTCGGACCAGTCGTTGATGGGATAGCCGAAGGAGGACTTGGAGCAAAAAAACAGCACCGCCGCGGCAACGAGCAGCGCATAGGCAAAGACCCGCGCATTTTGCCCGCGGCGGGAGCGAACGGCGCACATCATGCATCCGCCCCTTTCTCCGCGCGATTCTCTGCTTTCAGTGTACCATATTTGGAAACGGGAAACAAGCGGCCCAGGGCGGTGCAAAAGGAGGCGAGCCGCTTGCAAAAATGGAACGGACAGGGTACAATAACTACGTATCATAAGAACTGATAGGGCCGATCGGCCCACTTCTTTCCAAAGGAGGGTCCGCATGAATCCGTATGTGTTTATGACCGATTCCGATTCCGACCTGCCCTTCCGCTATGTGGACGAACTGGACATGACCATGGTGTACATGCCCTATATCCTGGACGGAAAGGAATACTTCGACGACCTGGGCCGCAGCGGCAGACAGAAGGAATACTTCGACAACATGCGCGCCGGCGCCGCGCCGGTCACTTCCCTGCTGCCGACGGCGGCGTATATCGAATATTTTGAGCCCTGTTTTAAGGATGGCAAGGATATCCTGTTTGTGGCGTTTTCCAGCCAGCTGTCCGGCACGATCAACAATGTGTACGCCGCCCGCGAGGAGCTGCTGGCCAAGTATCCCGACCGCCGCATGACGGTGGTGGACACGCTGAGTATCTCCGCTCCGCAGACCATCCTCATACTCAAGGCCCACGAGCTCTACCGCCAGGGCAAGAGCATGGACGAGGTGGCCCAGTGGCTGGAGGACAACAAG
>USFL01000036.1 GCA_900553905.1 uncultured Eubacteriales bacterium
ATTCAAGAGAAGTCGAGGAAATGGTATGCGTCAAAAAGGGCCCCAACCATGGCCCCGCTCCCATCCCCGAAGAGGGCAAGTGGGTGCAGAGCCGCGAGATCAAGGATATCAGCGGCCTGACGCACGGCGTTGGCTGGTGTGCTCCCCAGCAGGGCGCCTGCAAACTGACCCTCAACGTTAAAGAAGGGATCATCCAGGAGGCGCTGGTGGAGACCATCGGCTGCAGCGGCATGACCCACTCTGCCGCCATGGCCGCCGAGATCCTGCCCGGCAAGACCGTGCTGGAAGCCCTCAATACGGACCTGGTTTGCGACGCCATCAACACCGCCATGCGCGAGCTGTTCCTGCAGATTGCCTACGGCCGCACCCAGAGCGCCTTCAGTGAGGGCGGCCTGGTCATCGGCGCGGGCCTGGAGGACCTGGGCAAGGGCCTGCGTAGCCAGGTGGGCACCATGTATGGCACCCTCAAAAAGGGCGTCCGCTACCTGGAGATGGCCGAGGGCTATGTGCTCAAGCTGGCGCTGGACAAGGACCATGAGGTCATCGGCTACCAGTTCGTGCACCTGGGCAAGATGATGGAAGCCATCAAGAAGGGCGTCGACCCCAAGGAAGCCTACGAAAAGAACGTCGGCACCTATGGCCGCTTCGCCGAGGCTGCCGAGTACATCGATCCCCGTCATCAGTAATCCGAATTTGTTAAGAGGTGAGTGGAAATGGCTACTTTTGAAGGATACGAAAGAAGAATCGGCAAGATTGAGGGCGTCCTCAAGCAGTACGGCTTCACCGATCTGGATTCGATGGCGCAGTTCGTGAAAGACAAGGGCGTTGATGTGGACGGCATCGTCCGCGGCGTGCAGCCCATCGCTTTTGAAAACGCCGTGTGGGCGTACACGCTGGGCGCGGCCATCGCCCTCAAGAAGGGCTGCAAGACCGCTGCCGAGGCCGCTACCGCCATCGGCGAGGGCCTGCAGGCGTTCTGCATCCCCGGCTCCGTGGCCGATCAGCGTGCCGTGGGTCTGGGCCATGGCAACCTGGGCGCCATGCTGTTGAGCGAGAATACCAAGTGCTTCGCCTTCCTGGCCGGTCACGAGAGCTTCGCCGCCGCTGAGGGCGCTATCGGCATCGCCCGCACCGCCAACAAGGTGCGCAAGGAGCCCCTGCGCGTGATCCTCAACGGCCTGGGCAAGGATGCCGCCTACATCATCAGCCGCATCAACGGCTTCACCTACGTGCAGACCCAGATGGACTACAAGACCGGCGAGGTCAAGATCGTTAAGGAAACCGCCTACTCCGACGGCGAGAAGGCCAAGGTCCGCTGCTATGGCTGCGACGACGTGACCGAGGGCGTGGCGATCATGCGGCTGGAGGACGTCGATGTGTCCATCACCGGCAACAGCACCAACCCCACCCGCTTCCAGCATCCCGTGGCTGGCACATACAAGAAGTGGGCTGTTGAAAACGGCAAGAAGTACTTCTCCGTGGCCTCCGGCGGCGGCACCGGCCGCACCCTGCATCCCGACAACATGGCCGCCGGCCCCGCCAGCTATGGCATGACCGACACCATGGGCCGCATGCACTCCGACGCGCAGTTCGCCGGTTCCTCTTCCGTGCCTGCGCACGTGGAGATGATGGGCCTCATCGGCATGGGCAACAACCCCATGGTCGGCGCGACCGTGGCTGTGGCCGTGGCCATCGAGGAAGTCAGCAAGTAAGATTCCGTACCAAAAAGAGCCTGTCCGTTGGGACGGGCTCTTTTTCTGTGGATTCAGGGATCCATGCCGGACATCGGCCGCCGCGCCTACGGTACGCGTTACAGCAGCAGCCGCCCGTTTTCGATCAGCATCTGGCCGTCTGCCACCAGCGTGGCGCCGGTCATAATCAGGTCGTAATGGCACGCGGCCTTGACCGTACCGCCCAGCGTGATGCTGGTGCCGATGCCGATATGCACCGAGCCCTCCACGCCTTCGTCCTCCAGCATGAAGCCCATGAACGAGCAGCACGGGTTCATGCCCACGCCCAGCTCCGCAACGTTGAATACATTGGGGTCATTGCGGGAAAGCAGGTCGCTTTCCAGGATATGCGCTTGCTCGCCGCCCGTCATGGACACGATGAAGCCGTCCTTGACCTCGCAGCGGACCGGCTCCTTTAAAACGCCGATACCCAGGTAGGGCACGCTGGCATCCGCCACAATGCGCCCGTTCGCCGTCCCCTCCAGCGGCGACACGTTGGCCTCGATCGTGGGAATGGTGGAGAACTGCCCCTTTTCCACCACGCCGTAGAGCGCATTGCCCCTCCGGCCCTTCGCACTGAAGGAGAGGTCGGTGCCCTGCGGCGTTGTCAGGGTAACGCTTTCGCTCCCTGCCAGCGCGGCGGCCATAGCGCGGCAGCGCGGAGCGATGGCGCGGAAATCCGCCTGGATGCCGCCGCGCACCAGCATTTCGTCGGAAAACTGGGTCAGTACCAGCCCGCGGGCGCCCGCTGCCGTTGCCTCCTTCACCGCGTGCGTGTGGGTGATGGAGCGGCTGACCGCACAGAGAAACACATCCGAGGCGCGCATGGCGGCTGCGATAGCGGCGGGCGGCTCCTGCCCGTCCAGCTCGCGCGGGGTCATCAGGACGATGGTCGCTTCGGCACCCGCGGCATAGACGGCGGCAGCCAGGCTCTCCGCAATAGCCATCTTGGAATGCTCCGCAATGATGAGCGCCTGTTCGCCCGGCTGAACGCCCGCGCAGGTGTTCACCACCGTGGAAGCGCCCCGGCTCATTCGTAAATCATGCATGGCTGAATCCTCCCGTTTGGATTGATCTTTCTTTATTATACGGCGGGTTCGCGCGCCTTTCAAGCGCAGCTTTGCAAAAGAAAAACGGCGTTTTCGTCCTGTTCAAACGCCTCGCGCCGTGCTATAATGGTTGCCGAATGGAAAGGAGCATCAAGCCTATGAGCCGTTTGGGAGATTTGCTGCGCACCGAACGCTTGCGCAGAAACATGACGCTGAAGCAGGTCGCCAAGATCGGCGGCGTCAGCGAAGGATACCTCAAGGACGTGGAGGAGGGCCGCCGCATCATCGCCGACGATCAGGCGCGGCGCATTCTCAAGAAGATCGGATTGAAGGAACACAACGAAGAGGGGTTCACCCTGGACGACATCGCCGCGACGGTGGATCTGGAGACCGTCGCGCCCAAGCCTGCGCCCCGGCCGGCGCCGCAGCCGCGCCAGGCAGACAAGCCCGCCGAAAGCGAAACGGTGTATCAGAGCGAAAAGCCGGTATCCGGCGGCGTGTGGCTGGATGCGCTGACCAGCGTGCTCAAGCGCGTGCCGGTGTACAACGCCGTGCTCAAAGAGGTGGACCACCGCCTGCTGCCCGTCATGGACGGGCGCATCGAAGGGGCTGCGCCGGACAAGGTCTTTTTCCTCGTGGCGCCGGACGACAGCATGCGTGGCTTCCGCATTCTGCGGGACGACCTGTGCCTGATCGTGCCCTCGGGCAGCCCCATCGACGGGGCGGTGATGCTCGTGGAGCATAACCAGCACCGCTACCTGCGCAAGGTCAAGAAGCTCGATGCGCTCAACGTGCTTCTGCAGAGCTACGACCGGGAATATGCGGCGGAAACCTGCGCTCTGCCCGACGTCAACTTTCTGGGCCGGGTGGTGAAGGTGGAGTTCTCCATCTGATTTTAGCCCAGCGCCACGTCCAGCACCATCATCACCAGGAAGCCCAGCATCACGCTTAGCGTGCCGGTATGGCTATGCTCACCCAGGTTGGCTTCGGGGATGAGCTCCTCCACCACGACGTAGATCATCGCGCCTGCCGCAAAGGCCAGGAGCCACGGCATCACGCCGGTCACCGCTCCCGCCGCCAGCACGCCCAGCACGCCTGCGATGGGTTCCACGATGCCGCTGAGCGCCCCGTAGACAAAGCTGCGCGTGTTGCTCAGCCCCTCTTTTTTCAGCGGAAGGGAAATCGCCGCCCCCTCGGGGAAGTTTTGCAGCGCCATGCCCAGCGAAAGCGCCAGCGCGCCGGAGAGGGACATGGCGCTGCTTTCGCCGCCGGCGAGGCCGAAAGCCAGCCCCACGGCCAGGCCCTCCGGCACGTTGTGCAGGGTAACGGCCAGCACCAGCATGGTGGTGCGCGCAAAGGAGCTCTTTATTCCCTCCGGTTCGTTGCTGCCGGGATGCAGGTGGGGGAGAATGCGGTCCAGCGCGAGCAGGAACAGCGCGCCCAGCACAAAGCCGCCTGCCGCGGGCAGCCAGGCAGGCCCGCCCGCCTCCTGGGCCATTTCCATGGCGGGAATCAAAAGCGACCAGACCGAGGCGGCGATCATCACGCCGGCGGCAAAGCCCAGGAACGCGCGCTGCATGCCCTGCGGAATATCCTTTTTGAAGAAGAAAACCGTGGCCGCGCCCAGCGCCGTGGCCAAAAAGGTGAACATCGTGCCCAGAAACGCAAGATAGACGGGAGACATCTGCCAAAAACCTCCTCGCATGCAAAAGGGGATTGCATTTATTTATATAGTAGCATAAAATAACGCCTGTGAAACCACAAAAGCAGCATTGGAGGCGCAGACCCATGAAGAGCGAATCACGGACACAAACCCTCAAGGATTACGCCATGCTGACCCTTGGCACGCTGCTGATTGCCCTGGGCGTATATTTCTTTAAATTCCCCAACAATTTCTCCACCGGTGGCGTCAGCGGCATTTCCATCGTGCTGGCGCATTACGCCCCGAACCTGTCCGCCGGCGCGTTTGTGTTCATCATCAACATGCTGCTGCTGTTGCTGGGGTTCGCGGTGTTTGGACGTTCCTTTGGGGTGCGCACGGCTTATACCAGCCTGCTCCTGTCCTGCGCTACGTGGGGACTTGAATTCATCTGCCCCATGGACGCGCCCATGACCAGCCAGCCCCTGCTTGAGCTGGTCTTTGCCGTGGCCCTTCCCGCCGTGGGCAGCGCCATTTTGTTCAACATGCAGGCTTCCAGCGGCGGCACCGATATCGTGGCCATGATTCTCAAGCGCCACACCAACGTCAACATCGGCAACTGCCTCATGTGTGTGGACTTTCTGATCACAGTGGCGGCCTGCGTAGCCTTCGGCATGGAGACGGGCCTGTTCAGCATGCTGGGCCTGGTGCTCAAATCCGTGATCGTGGACATGGTGCTGGAAAACATCAAGGTGCACAAATGCTTCCAGATCATCACCGCAAGGCCCGCGGAAATCGTGCATTTCATCGTGAGCGTCCTCGGACGCGGCGCGACGGAGCTGCGCGGTGAGGGCGCCTATACGCATGAGGACAAGACCGTCGTTCTCACCGTGGTCAACCGCTATCAGGCCATCAAGCTCCGCCAGTTCACCCGCGAGACCGATCCGCAGAGTTTCATCCTCATCACCAACTCCACCGAGATCATCGGCAAGGGTTTCCGGGGGCTGATGTAAGGACCTGCGGCAATTCAGCGGCGAAGCGCTCCAGCAGACGGTTGACAGTCTCCGGCGCGTCGGCGTTCGCGTTGTGGCCCGCATGGGGAATCCATGCCAGCGGAATCTCCGTCCTTTCGTGCCAGGCCCGGTTATACCGAATGCACGATCCGGCGCGGTCCTTTTCTCCGCAAATGAGCAGCGCCGGACAGGGAATGTGGTACGTCAGGTTTGCTTCCATCGCCTCGGCCAGCATGCGGTATCCGTGGCCGGCCAGGCCGGCATACCGTTCCTGCTGCCCGGCATAAACCTGCATCATGTCGCGCATCTGTTTGCGTCCGTACTCGGATACGGCTACCCCCTCCGTTCCCCATCGGAGCAGGTATTTCCAGGGAATGAGGCGGTAGAGCGGCTCCATTCTTTTCAGAAGCCAGATCTCAAGGCCGGCGGTATAGCTCCTTTGCAGCGGTGCGGAGTCGATAGCCACAAAGCCCTTGATTCTGTCGGGGTAGAGCTCGCAATAAGCCTGCGCCACATATCCGCCCATGGACTGGCCGACGAGGACGGGATGTTCGACGCCCTGCGCGCGGAGAATTTCCTCCAGCCAGCGCGCTTCATCCATCAGGCTGAAGGAGAGCTCAAAGGGCCAGGAGGCGGCATGGCCCGGCGCGTCCCAGACCAGCACGTTGTACCTGCTTTGAAAATACCCGATCTGCCGCTCAAACAGCCTGTGATCGGCCGTCAGCCCTGGCAGGAATACCAGCGTAAAGCGGTCGCGGATGATGTTTTCGGAAAGCCAGAAATGAATCTCGCCGTTTGCGGTGCTATGGATGCCTTCCCGCACAAGCGCCACCTCCATCATGCTCAAAGACCCGGCGTGCCGTTTTTTCCGGCGCGCCGGGTCTTTCCCTGTTATCCTTGATGCGTGCTTTACTTGGCGTTCTTGACTTCCTGCCACAGAGCGTTGTAGATGGCGATGAAGTCCTGAATGTCATGGAAATACTCGCAGTTGGCCACATCCTCGGCAGAGGGGTTCATGGTGGTGTTGGAGGTGTATTCCTCGCCCATGAGCTCGATGGCTTCGGTGTTGGGCGTGGAGTACCAGATGGCCTCGCAGTTCTTCTGGGCGATATCCGGGCGGCAGAGGAAGTTGATGAAGGCCTCGGCGTTTTCCTTGTTCTTGGCGGTCTTGGGGATCACCATGCAGTCCACCCAGACGTTGCTGCCTTCCTTGGGAATGGCATAGGCCAGGTCGGAGTTGAGATCGATGGCGTACTGCGCGTCACCGGACCACATCACGGCCAGCGCGGCTTCGCCGGCGACCATCTTGTCCTTGGTCTCGTCCACCTGGTAGGCCTTGACCACGCCACTCTGCTTCTGCTCGATGAGCTTCTGCTTGGCGGCCTCCAGCGCTACGGGATCGCGGGTGTTCATGGAGTAGCCCAGGTATTTGAGGGTTACGCCCATGGTATCGCGGATGGAATCCAGCATGAACACGTTGTTCATATAGTCGGTATCCCACAGGATGCCCCAGGAATCCACAGGCTCGGACACCATGGTGGTGTTGTAGAGGATGCCCACGGTGCCCCACATGTAGGGCACGGAATGCGCGTTGTCGGGGTCATAGTCGGGATTGAGCAGGCTTTCCAGCGTATAGGACATGTTGGGCACGTTGTCATAGTTGATCTCGGCCAGCAGGTCCTCGGCAATGAGGCGCTCGACGCAGTACTCGGAGGGAAAGATGACGTCGTAGGCGCCGGGGTTGGCGCGCACGGACACCATCATATCCTCGTTGGTGGTGAAGCGCATATAGTTGACATGGATGCCGGTTTCCTCTTCAAACTGGTCCAGGACAGCCTCGTCGATGTAGTCCTCCCAGTTGTAGACGTTGACGACCTCCTGCGCCGAAGCGGCAAGGGGCAGAAGCAGAGCCAGGGAAAGTAGAAGAACCAACCACTTTTTCATGACAGTACCTCCTAAAGTTTCTGGGGATATGCGTCACGCCTTCTGGCTGTTGTCAGCGGTCCGGCGGTTGACGATGATGAGCAGCACCAGCAGCGCCACGAACATCAGCGCGCTCAAGGCGTTGAGCGTCGGGTCGATGCCGATGCGCGCCTTGGAATAGATGAGCGTGGAGAGGTTTTGCACCATGGGGCTGGTGGTGAAGTAGCTGATGGTGAAGTCGTCCAGCGACAGGGTGAACGCCAGCATGGCGCCGGTGATGATGCCCTGCCGGATCTCGGGGATGATGACGTGGGTGAGGGCATAGCCGGGGGTCGCGCCCAGGTCGAGCGCAGCCTCGTAGCTGTGCTTGTTCATCTGCTTGAGCTTGGGCATGACGGACAGGATGACGTAGGGCGTGTTGAAGGTGATGTGCGCCATAATCATCGTGATCAGCCCGCGCTCCACCTTGGTGAAGAGGAACAGGAGCATCAGCGAAATGCCCGTCACGATGTCCGGCATGGTCATGGGGATGTTGGTCAGCGTCATCATCACGCTCTGCGGCCGCTTTTTCATGCTGTAGATACCGATGGCCGCGAGCGTGCCCAGAATGGTGGCGATGACGGCGGCGATCACCGCCACTGCGATGGTCACCTGTAGCGCCTGCATGATGGAGCGATCGCGGAACAGCTCGGCATACCACCTAAAGGAGAAGCCTTCCCACTTGGCGCGGCTCTTGCCCGCATTGAAGGACTGGAAGATCATCACTACGATGGGGATATAAAGGAAGAGCATGATGATGGCCAGGTAGAACTTTTTGAAGAACAGCCGAGGCTTTCTCATATCAGCGATCCTCCTTCGCCCTCGGGATCGGCCTTGCGCAGGATGCTCAGGCTCAAAAGGATCAGAATCATCATGATCAGGCTCAGCGCGCTACCCACGTTCCAGTTGCCCTCGGTGAGGAACTTGCTTTCGATCAGGTCGCCAAACATCATGGTGTTTCCGCCGCCCAGAATGCGGGGGATGAAGAAGGTGGTGACCGAGGGCATAAAGACCATCGTAATGCCGCTGATCACGCCCGGCAGGCTGAGCGGCGCGGTCACGCGGACAAATTTGTTCCAGGCATTGCAGCCCAGGTCCTGCGCGGCTTCGCCCAGCTGCGGATCCAGCTTGGTGAGCGACGTGTAGATGGGAAAGACCATGAAGGGCAGGAAGTTGTAGACCATGCCCAGCAGCACCGCGCCGGAGTTGTACATCAGCTGCACGCCCTCAAAGCCCAGCAAGCGCAGGAAGTTGTTGATGAGCCCCTGATCCTCCAGCAGGCTCATCCAGGCGATGGTGCGCAGAAGGAAGTTCATCCACATGGGGATGATGAAGAGAACCACGATGGTCGAACCGATCTTCATGTTCCGGTCGGCCATGTACAGCGCCGCCGGATAGCCCAGCAGCAGGCTGATGAGCGTGCAGAGGAAGGCCATCCACAGCGAGTACACCAGCGTATCGACGTTGACCGTGCCGCGGGAAATGAAGGCCGCCGCCTCCGGACCCATCTGGGCGTAGAGTTGGTTCTTGGTGTAGTTGGAATCCCAGAAGTGGCGGAAGTTATCCAGCGTAAAGGCCCCGTTGGCATCGGTAAAGGCGTAGTATGCCACCAGGATGCAGGGGAGCACAGTAAAGATGATCATCCACAACGTGTAGGGCGAGGCGAACAGGCTGCGCTTGACGCCGTGATGACGGCGCACCGACAGCGCCACCATCAGCACAAAGCAGACAAACCCCGCGGCCATCAGCGCCCAGCCCCACCAGGGCAGCGACATGTTATACATCGGCAGGCGCCTCCTTGGGCATGGGCTTCATGATGTGGATGTTGAAGGGCACGATGTTGATGCCAACCCGCGAGCCCTGCGGCTGCATGACGGTGGAGTGCACCTTGAAGACCGTCTCGCCGGTGTCGATCATCATTTCGTAATGTACGCCCTTGAACAGGACGCTCTTGACCACGCCGCTGATCTGGCCGATGTCCTCGCCCACGAGCATGATGTCCTCGGGACGGACCACCACGTCCACCGGCGCGTTTTCGCCGAAGCCGGAGTCCACGCAGGGGAAGTCGTTGCCGCTGAAGTGCACCAGCTCGTCGCGCACCATGGTGCCGCGCAGGATGTTGCTCTCGCCGATAAAGTCCGCCACAAAGGCGTTCACCGGCTCGTCGTAGATGCGCTTGGGATCACCGATCTGCAGGATATGGCCGTCGCGCATGACCACCACGGTGTCGCTCATGGTGAGCGCCTCCTCCTGGT
>USFL01000037.1 GCA_900553905.1 uncultured Eubacteriales bacterium
ATACTCCAACTTTTGAATTATAGCACAGTTTCGCGCAACTTGTAAACTCTTTTTGCGGGGATTTTTTACAAGAATTTTGGGATATTCAGGGGAAGGGGTGGGTCAGCAGGAGGTCTGCCCCACCTGAAAAATCCCCGCCGGACAGCGAGCGCCGTTTATTGCACGTTCGCCACCTGCCCGGCAGGGATTCTCTGTTTTTTTCGCAGGAAACACCCCCTGCCATCTAGCCCCGAACGCGGGGAGCCCGCCCCACTACCCGCCATCTCCGGCGGAAATGGGTCCAGGGCGTCAGCCTGGTGGTCAGAGGACCTTGCGCAGGAAGTCCTGCGTGCGGGGGTTTTGGGGAGTTTCAAAGATTTCTTTGGGCGTGCCCTCTTCCAGCACGCGCCCCTCGTCCATGAAGAGGACGCGGTCGCCCACCTCGCGGGCAAAGCCCATCTCATGGGTCACGACCACCATGGTCATGCCCTCGGCGGCAAGCTGCTTCATCACGTCCAGCACCTCGCCGACCATTTCGGGGTCAAGGGCGCTGGTGGGCTCGTCAAAGAGCATCACGTCGGGGTTCATGCAAAGCGCCCGCACGATGGCAATGCGCTGCTGCTGGCCGCCGGATAGCTGCTTGGGATAGACGCCGGCCTTTTCCAGCAGGCCCACGCGGGTCAGAAGCTGGGTGGCCTTCTCGGTCGCCGCTTCCTTGGACATCTGACCGGTCTGAATGGGGGCCAGGGTCAGGTTCTGCATCACGGTCAGATGCGGGAACAGGTTGAACTGCTGAAACACCATGCCCATGCGGCGGCGGATGAGGTTGATGTCGCACTTGGGATCGGTGATATCGGTGCCCTCAAAGAGGATCTGCCCTTCCGTGGGCCGCTCCAGAAGGTTCAGGCAGCGCAGAAAAGTGCTCTTGCCCGAACCGCTGGGGCCGATGATCACGACTTTTTCGCCGGGAGCAATATGCTGGTCGATGCCCTTGAGGACCTCGAGCTGCCCAAAGGATTTTTTGAGTCCCTTAACGGTTATCACCCTGACGCAGCCTCCTTTCCAGCCTGCCCACCATGTGGGTGAGGAACATGACCAAAATCAGATAGATGATCGCTACGGCAATCAGCGGCATGAAGGGCGAATAGGTGACGCCGCGGATGCGGTTGCCCGCGAAGGTCAGATCGCTCACGGCCACATAGCCCGCCACGGAGGTTTCCTTTAAGAGCGTGATAAACTCGTTGGCCAGTGTGGGCAGGACGTTCTTGAGCACCTGAGGCGCGATGACAAACCACATGGTCTTGAGGTAATTCAGGCCCAGGCTGCGCCCCGCCTCCATCTGGCCCTTGTCGATGCTCATGATGCCGGAGCGGAAAATCTCGGATACATACGCGCCGCTGTTGATGCCGAAAGCCAGCGTCGCCACCATCACGCCATTATCCGACGTGGCGAAGATGATATAGTACATGATCAGGAGCTGGATGACCATTGGCGTGCCGCGGATAATGGTGGTATAGATCAGGCACAGCCGGTTGAAAAACGCGAAGGCCAGACGCGCTGGCCCCTTGCGCATGCTGGAGCCGGCATTGTCCCACGTGGTGCGCACAATGGCCACCACCACGCCCAGCACAATGCCGATCAGGCAGGCCAGGAACGCGATCAGCAGCGTATTGCCAAGGCCGGTCAGCAGCATGCGCCAGCGGTTTTTGTCGATAAAGTTGAGGATAAATTCGGCCTTTACGCCGTCAAACCACGCCGCAAGGTCTGTCAGAAGCGTCACGCGCTCAGCCCCCCCATCAGTCTTTCTTTGGTGCGAAGAAAGGGGGGCGGCGCTGCCGCTCCCCCGATGCATCCGGTTGGATTATTCGGCCGGGATGTACTTCTCGATGATCGCCGGGATGGTGCCGTCGGCGGTCAGCTCTTCCAGGGCCGCGTTGAACTTCTCCACCAGCTCGGTGTTGTCCTTGGCGAAGCAGGCCGCGTAGTCCTCCACCACGTAGGTGCTGTCGAGGATCTTGAGGCCCTCGTTGGCGGCGACATAGGCCTTGGCGGGCTCGTTGTCGATGATCACGCAGTCGATCTTGCCGTTGGCCAGCGCCATGACAGCCTCATTGCCGTTGGGGAAGGCGGCCACGGTGCCCTTGCCGGCGTCCTCGATGTCGCTCATGGCATAGATGTAGCCGGTGGTGGCGTTCTGCGCGCCGACGGTGTAGTTGGCGCCGTCCGCCAGCAGGTCGTCCACGCTGGTGATGGGGCTGTCTTCCTTGACGATGATCACCTGCACGCCGGTGGCATAGGTGTTGGAGAAGCTGACCATCTGCTTGCGCTCGTCGGTCACGGTCATGCCGGCCATGACGAAATCGTACTTGCCGCTGGCCACGCCGGAGATCAGGGAGTCGAACTCGGTGTCCACGATCTCAAGGTCATAGCCCATCTTCTCGCACACGGCGGCAGCGATTTCGGGGTCGATGCCCACAACCTGATCGCCCTCGACGTACTCATACGGCGGGAAGGAAGCGTTGGTCGCCATGGTCAGGGTCTCCGCGCACGCAGCGGCGGCGGTCAAAGTCAACGCAAGCGTCAAAGCCAAAGCCAGAATCTTCTTCATGATGGTTGCCTCCATTCAATCGCTCGTTCGTTTGGGAACGTGCATAGTATACAACCTGTTATGCATCCTGTCAAGCTCTTTTTGCATAAATATTCAATATTTTTCTGCATATGCGAATGGGTGATGCATAACCCTTAATTTTCAAGGGGTTGGGCACATCTCGCGGTAACGCGCCGCGCCCATGGCATAGGCGTCGCCCCCCCGCGCATCCAGCGCGACGGTGAGCGGCAGATCGCGCACGACCAGGCGCTTGATGCTCTCGGTGCCAAGGTCGTCATAGGCCACGACCTCCAGCTTTTCCACGCAGGCGGCCATATGGGCTGCGCAGCCGCCGATGGCCGCAAAATAGACCGCGCCCGTCTCCATGACGGCGGCGCGCACCTTTTCTCCCCTCTCCCCCTTGCCGATCATGGCGTTGACGCCATAGCGCAAAAGGCGGGGCGTAAAGGCGTCCATGCGCATGCTGGTGGTAGGCCCGATGGCCCCGCAGGCCTTTCCCGGAGGCGTGGGCGTGGGACCGGCATAAAAGACCGTCTGTCCGCGCAGGTCCACCGGCAGCACCTCCCCGGCCTCCAGCGCGGCGCACAGGCGGGCGTGTGCCGCATCGCGCGCAGTATAGATCACGCCCGAAAGCAGCACGCGGTCCCCCGCGCGCAGGCTGCGGATCTCCTCCGCCGAAAGCGGGGCGTTCAAACGAATCACGCTCATGGCAGCTTCCTCCCTATGCTCACAGGATAGCGCTGGCGTGGCGCGTAACATGGCAGCCCACATTGACCGCCACGGGCAGGCCCGCGATATGCGTGGGCGCGGCCTTGATGCGCACGCTGAGCGCCGTGGTTTTGCCCCCGAAGCCCTGCGGACCGATGCCCAGAGCGTTGACGCGCTCGGTGAGCTCGCGCTCCAGCGCGTCGTAATAGGGATCGGGATGCGGACCCTCACGCAGCTCCACCAGCGCTTCCTTGGCCAGCAGCGCCACCTGCTCGAAGGTGCCGCCGATGCCCACGCCCAGCATCATGGGCGGGCAGGGATTGGCGCCCGCCACGCGCGCTGTCTCCACCACAAAATCCCTGACGCCCTCCAATCCCTGGGCCGGGGTGAGCATGCACAGGCGGCTCATGTTTTCGCTTCCAAATCCCTTGGGCGCGACGGTGAGGCGCAGCCGGTCGCCCGCAACCAGCCGCAGATGCAACACCGCGGGCGTATTGTCGCCGGTGTTTCCGCGCCGGATGGGATCGCGCACGACGGACTTGCGCAGATAGCCGTCCGTATACCCGCGGCGGACGCCCTCGTTGACCGCGTCCTCCAGAAGTCCGCCCGCGATGTGCGCGTCCTGGCCCAGTTCAGCAAAGACCACCGCCATGCCCGTATCCTGGCAGATGGGCATGCGGCGCTCGCGCGCCACGTCGGCGTTGTGGCAAATCAGCTCCAGCGTTTCCCGCGCAGGCGGGAAGGGCTCCGTTTCGCAGGCTCCGTCCAGCAGCGCCCGCACCGGCTCCGGCAGCAGCGTACAGGCTTCGACGCACAGCCGCGCGACCGCCGCGGCGATGTCCTCATAGCGTATCTCCCGGCACTGTCCCATGGTCATGGCCTCCTTCATCGGTATCAGTCCAGCGTGATGCGCAGCACCTCGCAGGGATTTCCCCAGCGCGGCAGATGCACCGGGTTGCCCGCTCCGGCGGAGATGACCATCCGGCCGTCCGCCACGCCGTAGGTATAGCGCGGGAAAAGCCCCTGCCCCGGCGAAAACACGCCGCGTCCCGCCACGCGAATCTGCCCGCCGTGCGCGTGCCCGGCCACCACCAGGTCCATCGTCCGGCTGCGCAGATATTTGATGTAATGCTCCGGCTTGTGGCACAAAAGCACCTTTACGCCATCCAGCGTTTCAAACTGATCCATCATGTCGGGTTCGCGCACGATGGTGGGCGGATACCACCCGCCAATCCAGCATTCCCCGAAGCGCACATAGCGGTTGATCAGCACTTCGGCGCCCGTTTGCTCAAGCTCGCCGACCAGCCGGCGGAACTGCCTTTGCCGCGTTTCATGGTTGCCCAGCGAAAAAAAAGTGGGCAGCCGGCCGGCCGCCTCGCGCAAAAAGGCGACGCCCCGGGCCGAGGTCTGACGGTAGCGGTCGCACACGTCGCCGGGCACCAGCAGCGCGTCCGCGCCTTCCAGCAAAGGCCACAGGTCGTCGTAAACCTCGTCATGCAGGTCGCTGACCACGGCGAAATCGACGGGGCGGGTCAGCTTGCCGGTGTGGATATGGTACTCTGTCAGCTTGCGCGTTTGCATGCGTTTGCGTTCCTTTCCGGGGGAGAGGTCGTTTTGGGGAATCCATCCCGGTCCGCATCATTGTAGCACAGAAGGCGCGGCCTGCCAAGGGCGCAAAGCGCCCCCGCCCGGAAAACGGGCAGGGGCGCGGAGAAACGGGGAAAGGGATTATTCGGCCTCGGCCACGCCAACGATGCGGCCTTCGCCGTAGGGATTGGCGTACTGCTCGCCCACCACGCCTTCCAGCGTGCCGGTGATGTAGTCGATGAGCACCTGGTTGTCCAGCTTGATCTCATCCTGGAGCAGGTTGCAGCCCTGGAACATCGTGAAGCCGTCGCCGCCGTCCTTGAGCATGTAGTTGTGGGAAGCGACGGTGTAGGTCTTGGTCAGGTCGAGGTCCTCGCCGGCGACCTTGACGTTCTTGACGCGGTATTCGCCGTCCACGCCCGTGAACAGGCCGTTCTCGTCGGCGGTGCAGGAGGACTCGATGTAGGTGTGGATCTCATAGGTCAGACCGGAAACCTGCAGGAAGCCGCCGTTCTCGCCGGGCACGTTGCGCGCGCCCCACTCCAGCGCGTCGAGAATCTGCTGGCCGGTGGCCTCGACCACGCACAGGGCGTTGCCGAAGGGATGCACCTGGAGGATGTCGCCCAAAGTGATGTCGCCCGCGGGGATGGAGACGCGGATGCCGCCGCCGTTGACGAACGCCACGTCGGCGTCGCCCTGGTCGCGGTAGGCATCGGCGCACAGGTCGCCCAGGTTGGTCTCGGCGTTGCGGATGATGCGGATGGGCTGGCCGTTTTCATCGACCGCCTCGGGATCGTTGATGGTCAGTTCCACGTCGGACTTGGCCACGACCTCGTTCAGCTTCTCGTCGAGGGTTTCGGTGGCCTCGGCCACGGCGGTGGTGATGTCGTTCTCGATGCCCAGCAGCGCGGGCACGGACACGTCGTTGGTCCAGGTGTACAGGCCGGTCTGGATGGAGCCGTCGGCGGCGGAGATGCGCGCATAGCCGATGCCGCCCATCTTGGTGCCGCAGCCGGAGCGCGGCACGTCCTCGCCGTCCTTGTTCTGCATGACCACCTGGTCGGTGTCATGGCTGTGGCCGTCGAGGAAGGCGTCGATGCCGGTGGTGTTGGCGATCACGTCAGCGTAGGTGTAGGGCGCGCAGGTCGCCTCGTTGCCAAGGTGCGCCATGGCGATGACGTAGTCCGCGCCCTCGGCGATGGCCGCGTCCACGGCGGACTGCACGGCGGCATAGAGCTTTTCGCCCGTCTCATCCTGCATGAAGCCGTAGATGAAGTTGCCCTCGTCGTCCTGGAAGTACTTGGGGGTGGAGGAGGTGATGGTCTTGGGAGTGGTGATGCCCACGAAGGCAACCTTCACGCCCTCGATCTCCTCGATCACATAGGGGTCGAACACCAGCTCGCCGTCCTTGTTGAAGTTGGCGCTGATGTAGGGGAAGTCGGCCATTTCCGTCAGCTCCAGGAAACGGTCCATGCCATAGTCGAATTCGTGGTTGCCGGGGATGGCCACGTCGTAGCCCACGGCGTTCATCAGGCCGATGATGGCTTCGCCTGTGGTCATGGTGCCGATGGGCTCGCCCTGGACGGCGTCGCCGTTGTCCACCAGCAGCACATGGCTGGTTTCCTCCAGCGTGTCACGCACGGCGGCCAAGCCGGCATAGCCGAAGCCCTGGTCGATGCCGCAGTGCACGTCGCTGGTGAAGAGCACGACAATGTCCTTGGTCAGGCCGGTTTCCTCGGCGAAGGCCGCGCCTCCAAGCAGCATAAGCAGGGCAAGCAGTAGAGCCAGAAGTTTCTTCATGGAACGATACCCTCCTTTTGTTTGATCCGATTGCCGCTTGTATTATACCACATCCGGCTCTATCTTCCTATCAAAAGTAAGAAAAATCGGGAAGAATTTTTCCGTCTGTCCCAAGATGGACTTTTCTGCAAAAACATGGTAGACTTTGATATCTTCCTTATGTCAGCTTGCAGAAGAAGACGGAGGTTTTGGTATGATCGTAGTCCGGCTTTTGTTGCTGGCACTGTCCCTTTATGGGCTGTCACGCCTGACCATGCGGCACCTGAAGCTGCCGGTGGAAGGGGCGCTGCCCCTGACGATGGTATCCATTGCAACAACGGCTACGCTGGCGGGCATGCTCAACCTGCTACGCGAGGCTGTATGGCTGATCTGGGCGGCGGGCCTGGTGCTGGCCGTGCGCTCCCTGTGGCGGCGGGAATCCCTTCGCGCTGTGCTTACGCCGGGCATGTGCTTCTTTGCAGCCGGCGCGGTGGGCCTGGCCCTGCTCGTAAGGGGAGCCCGTTTTTATCAATATGATGATTTTGGCCATTGGGCGCTGGTTGTGCGCATACTGTTTGCACGCGATGCGCTGCCCACCTTTCGGGACATATGCCTGGCCCATGTGAACTATCCTCCCGGAAGCGCGTGCTGGGTATATTTCTTCTGCCGCCTGTGCGGCAGCGAGAGCGAGGATGCGATGATGTTCGCCCAGGCACTGATGATGCTTGCCTGCTTCCTGCCGCTGATGCTGCTGGCCCGCCGCCGGCCCGTAACGTCATTTTTGACAATGGCGGCGGTGGCATGCTACTGCCTGCTTGCATCCGGCACGTTCCTGTTCAGCCTCTATGTAGATCATCTTCTCCCGGTGGTATCAGCGGCGGGCGTGCTGCTGGTGCTTTCCAACCTCCGTCAGCCCCGTCGGGCGGCGTTGTTGGCGCTGCCTTTTTCCGTGTATGCCTATCTGATAAAAAACAGCGGAATTTTCTTTTCTCTGCTCTTTTCGTTGCTGCTGGTCGGCATCGTCCTGTGGAACCGCCGGAGCCGCCCGGTCGCACGCCGCGACTGGCAGTGCGTGGCCGCGGTATGCGTCTCCCCTGCCGTGATCGTTTATCTATGGAACCAGCATACCAGCATGGTGTTCCAAAACGCTTCAACCTCCAAGCACGCCATGCGCCCATGGCAGCTGCTTTCCACCTTTCTGGAAAAGACATCCGGGGAAATCGGGGAAATAAGCAGCAAGTTTTTCGCCTCGCTGGCCGGCGTATCCGTGCTTCCGCTCCTCTGCCTTGTCCTGATGGCGTTCTGTCTGTGGGGCGTCAGCGCGCGGCGGCATGCGTTGTACCGGCCGGGGCTGGCCGCGCTGTGCGGCTCGGCGGCCGTTTTCGCCGTCTATCTGGTCAGCCTGTTGCTGATGTATCTGTTTTCCATGCCCACGGGCGAGGCACTGGTTCTTGCCAGCATGGACCGATACATGAGCACCATCCATCTGTGGATGGTTTTCATGACGGCGGCAACCCTGCTGGCATTGCTGGATGCCTGTCCGCCGCTCAGCCTTCGCCAGCAGCTGGCAAGCGCTTCCGCCGCGGTGCTGGCCGCCTGTTCCCTGCTGTACTTCAGCGGTTTTCCCGACCCGTTTGTGGCGCGCTTTGATCAGGAGTTTCAGCAGACGGAACGCGCCAAAATCGAGGCCGCGATTCAAGCGCAGTCCGTTCCCTCCGGCCAGCGCTACGCCCTGGCCGGCATGATCAACGGCAGGTTGCCCTTTGATATTTTTCAGTATCTGCTCAGCCCGGCGTACATTACGCTCAATCTGGAGGAGTGGCATGACGTGGACGCCATTATCCTCTATGAGCCCAAGCCGCTGGAAATGGTGTATATCGAAGAAACCGTCCTTCCTTCCGGCGAAGCGCCCGTCATCTACGACTGCCGCTAGCGCTCTCATGCCCCCGGCACGGGGATGGTGTACAGCGGCCGCATGGTGGGCGCGGGCGGCGGGGTCAGCGCAGGCGTGGGCGAAGGCGCACCGCTTCCGGTCGCGTCCGCCAGCGTCTCGGCCTGCGCCGCGAGCGTCTCAATGGTCTGTGCATCCTCCTGCGCCCGCTGCTCGTAGGCCAAAGCCATCTGCGCGCTTTCCTCCATAAGCGTCTCCAGCTGCTCTTGCAGCTGCTCCGCGCGTGCAATAGCCGCCTGGCCCCGGGCGGAGACGTCGTCCAGCGCCGTCTGCGCCTGCGTCAGCTGGGTCAGCAGCGCGTCGCGTTCTTCCGTCAGGGCATCCATCTCCGTGGCGAGCGTGTCCCGCTCCACCAGCAGCGCGTCATAGTCGCCGGCCAGCGCCTCCGCCTGCCTCATAAGTTCCTCCTGATCTTTCCCCTCCTGAATGCGCTGCGCGTCCGACTGCGCCACAAGCTCCGCCAGCGTCTGCTGCTGTTTGAGCGCCTCGTCGCGCTCGCGCTCGGCCGCTTTCAGCGCAGCCGACAGCTCGGCGTTCTGTGCCTCCAGTTCATCCGCGCGCTGGGTCTGCCGCTTGACCTGAACGGCCATTTCGTCCACCAGGGTATTTTTTTCGGTGATCTGGCGCATCTGCTCCACGCTGCCCGCCACGATGAACCCCGAAACCGCCAGCAGCGCAATCATCAGCGCCGTTACAATCATCACCGTCTGTCTCATACGCGGTATCCCCCTTCCATCGGCGCATTGAAAAAGCGCCCGGTGCAAGTATGCCCGGACGCGGGGGGAAAAATACCTGTCATTTGTCAGGGTGTCAACGGCTCGTCCACCTTTTCCCGCGCATCAGGCAGGGGCGGAAGCTCACGGATGTCGGAGATGCCGAAGTGCTCCAAAAACCGGTCCGTAGTGGCGTACAGGATGGGTCGGCCCAGCGCCTCCTTGCGCCCGGCCTCCCGGATGAGCCCCTTGTGCAGAAGCG
>USFL01000038.1 GCA_900553905.1 uncultured Eubacteriales bacterium
GCCTGTGGTTCTGCCTGCGGGGCTGGTTCAGCCCCCGGCATCGGGTGGCCTGCTTTCTCACGGGTGTGGCCGCCACGCCCCTGTGCCAGTATCTGTGGATGCTGCTGCTGGCGCTGGTGTGGCCCCAGGCCCCAAGGTGGGTCTGTATCGGTGTGCCGCCGGTGCTGGCGGCGGCAGGCCTTGCATGGATGGGGCTCAGCCGCCTTACTCGGCTGCGGGCCTTTTTGCGCGGAGGCGCGCCCGTGCATGCCGCCGCACAGCGGCTGCGGGCCTTTTTGCGCATGGATCGGGCCACGGTGGCCGCGGCGTGCTTTGCGGCATGCGTCGTCATTTTGCTCATGCCGGTGTGCGTGCGCTACATGTCCAGCATGGAGAGCGTGCGCGGGGGCGACGCGGGCGAATACCTGGCCCTGGCCCAGCGCTACTGTGAGGACCGCGACCTGGGAAACCTGCTGGAGAAGGATGACGTCACCGGGCATTTCCGCGGGCACAGCCACTTCCCCTCGCTGGAACTGTACATGAGCTACGGCCTGTTCCATACCGGCGGCGAGGTGGGCTATCCCAACGACAAGGCCGTCTTTACGGGCCTTGGCATGAACACCTTCTATATGGCGGCGGCGTATCTGGCGCTGCTCATCGTGGCGTGCCGGGGGCGCAGGCGCTGGGTGCTGCTGGGCGTGGTGCTGTTCAACCTCGTGCCGGACCTGTTCTTCTCCGTGGAGAGCGCGCCCAGGGACATCTGGCGCATTCTGGCGCTTCTGTGGGCGATGCTGTTTTTCGCGGGGCTTGAGCCGCGCGGCTCGCGCAAGGCGTATCTGGGCAAGCTGATATTGTGCTTTGCCGTGTGCTTCACGGTGATGAGCGCGCATGTGGTATGCTTCGTGGTGCTTCCCTTCATCGTGGCGGCATGGGTGGTCTGGCGGTGGCTGGAAGCCCGCATGACGCAGCTCAAGGGCGCGGCGGGCGTGCTTCTGCGCTCGGTGGGGCTGGCGCTGGCGGGCGCGGCGGGCACGCTGCTGGCGTTTTCGGGCAACCTGTGGTGCTACTTTCAATGGGGAGAGATGTCGCCCTGGCGGCTGATGACCACCTACACCGACGCGCCCTGGTACGACATGTACATGGACATCGAGTACAAGCTGGAGGAAACCACCACTCACCTGAATTTCTTTGAGGCCAAGGACTCCATTTTGCAGTCCTATGCCACGCCGGTAGGGGAATGGGGCTTCCGGCTGGCGCTGATTGGGCTGGCCTGCGCGATCGCCTATACTGTGGCCAGCCGGGTGCGGATGCGTCGCGGGGCGCGGCTGGAACGGGCGGACGGTCCCAGCGCCGTGCTCAACCAGTCCGCAGGTGCGGCGGTGGCGTCCACGGCCGGGCTGTGGGCGCTGTACACGCTGCTTACGCTCGCGCCCATGACGGGCCTGCTCGACAGCCCGCTGTACAGCTTTTCCGGCTCGTTCCTCAAGCTGCCGCGCTATACGATACAATGGTTTTTGCTCTCCTGCGGCATGATCTGTGGCGCGCTTTCGGCGCTGGAAGCGATCTGGCCGCCGCTGATGGAGCGTATGAGGGACGCTTTGCCTTCCCACATGAAAGCGCTGCGGCAGGCTGCTTCCGCCATGCGTCCGGCTTTGCTGAAGCTGCCCGCCTGCCTGTGCGTGCTCCTGTGCCTGCTGGGCGTGGTCAAGGGCACCAACCAGACCGGCTACACCAACACCTTTTACCGCTACAGCCGGGACGTGATGGAGAGCGAGCGCATCCTTCTGGACAACGGCTTCCGCGAACGCTACGGGATGCTGATGGCGGTGGCGGAGCATGTGGGGGAGGATGAGAAGATCCTCATCACAAGGGTCGGCTACCAGTATCCGCTCAGAGGGCGCGGCTATGTGCTCACGACCAATCCCATCGTGCCGCTGATGAATCTGCCGCTGGAGGAGGTGGGGGCGGCGCTTGAGGACATGAACGTGGCCATGCTGGCCACCGAGCCGGATTTCTGGGATGAACGGTACTATCCGCTCTCAACGCTGGCAGACTATCTGGAGACGCTGCCGCAGGACCAGATTGTGGAAACCGGGGACATGCGCCTCTACCTGCTGGACCGCTCGCTGATCCCCTATGCCCTTGCGGCAAAGGATTGACGCGCGCTTCGGCCCGTGCTATGATGGACCGTATTCCCATGGACCTTTTTGAAGGAGGGACGATATGAACTGTCCCAAATGCGGGACGCTGATCCCGCAGGGCGCGGCGTTTTGCCCCGTCTGCAACGAGCCTGTTTCCGCCTATGTCCAGCCCGGATACATGCCGGGCTATGCCCAGGGCATGCCCCAGGGCTATCCGCAGCCGGGTCCCGGCGCACCCATGCAGCCGCCGGCAGGCGGGGCGCAGACCATGCCTCCGCCCGTAAGCGGAGCGCAGGGCATGCCGCCGTCCGCGGCGCAGCAGCCGTATATGGGCGCGCAGCAGCAGCCCTATCCGCAGCAGCAAAGCCTCTACCGGCAGTCCTATGCGCAGTACCAGCAGGGGACGTATCCGCCGGGCTTCCAGCAGCCCTACAGCTACGGTCAGCCCACAACACGGGACGCCAATCCGCTGCTGACGGCCCTCAGCGCCCTGCCGCGCACCTTTTTGGACAGCTTCTCGCAGCCGCAGGAGGTACTGCGCGGCATGCTGGAAAAAAAGGACAGGCTCACAGGCCCCATCGTGGCGGCGCTGACGCTGCTGCTCACGTTCCTGTGCGGCATGGTGGTGATGCGCAGCTTTGTGGGCGTGCTGCTGTCGGCCATCTCGACCTTGACCGGCGTAAGCCTGGCGAGCGACGCCGCTTCCATGAACCAGGGCGTCAGCTATATCGCCGGGCGCATTGCTCCGTCGGTGGGCGGGGCGGCGGTGCTGTGCCAGCTCATCGGCATGGCGGTGCCGGCGCTGGTGTTTCTGGTGTACCTCTGCGGGGTTGCCAAGGTGCATTTTTCCTGGGAGTTGCTGCTGGGCTTCGTGGGCGTGACCACGCTGCCCACGGCGGCGGTATCGCTGCTGGCGATGGTGCTGTCGCTGGTGTCGCCCTGGCTAGCGCTGCTGGCGGCGCTGTGCGGCATGGCGGTGAGCTATACCCAGGCGTGCGGTCTTTTGAGCGCCGTCACCGGCCGGCCCGATGCGCAGCTCTTGCCGGTCAAAATGTTGCTGGTGGCCCTGGCCCTGGCGCTGACGCTGATCGTGGGCGGCCTGGTGGGCGGCCTGCTGATGCGCGGTGTGACGCAGCGCGTGATGGTGCTGCTCAATAGTGTGGGGTCCTTGATTTGAAGAGAACGTGGATGAAGCGGCGCTCCGCGCGCATCGGGCTGGGGGCAGGAATTCTGGCGGCCGTCGTGCTGGCGGCGCTGTGGCTTTGCGGCTGCTTTGCGCCCGCCGTGGAGCTGCCCCCGCCCTCCCAGGCGCTGATCGAGGCGTGGGACGGGCTGGACGCGGTTTATGCCGAGGCGTCGCTGGACACGGAGGCGTCGGCGATGACGGTTTCGCAGACGCTTACGCTGAAAAACCGCACCGGCCAGGTGCAGGAGGCGGCGATGCTGCGCACCTGGCCCAATGCCTTCCAGAGCCCGGACACCTCGCCCGCCGGAGCCGAGGAGGCGCTGTATGAAAGCTGTTACCCGAACGGCTTCTCGTCCGGGGCGCTGGTGATGAGCGGCGCGAGGGTCGCCCGCGACGGCGGAGAGGCCAAGGCCGCAGCCTATCGCTATACCGACGACGCCAAGACCGTGCTCCTTGTGCCTGTGGCGGACGGCTGGCAGCCGGAGGAATGGATTGAAATCACCCTGACCTACACGGTGCAGATTCCGCACATGGCGTACCGTTTCGGTGTGGACAGCGGCATCTGGGCGCTGGGAAATGCCTTCGCCATCCCCGCCGTGTGGGAGGACGGGGCCTGGCGCACGGACGAATACTATCCCGTGGGCGACCCCTTCCTGAGCGACTGCATGAACTGGACCGTGAGCGTATCCGTGCCGGAGGGCTTTTTGTGTGCGGGCAGCGGATATCCCACGGCGGAGACGGCGGACGGGCGCACCCGCTACAACTTCGTCGCTCCCGCCGTGCGCGACTTTGCGCTGGTGGCGAGCGACCGTTTCCATACCGCCCAGGCGGAGCAGGACGGCGTGCTCGTCAGCGCCTACGCGACCGACGCGGCCCGCGCGCGGGAGATGCTGGACTACGGAAAAAAGGCGCTGGCCTGTTTTTCGGCCCGCTACGGCGCCTATCCCTACCAGAGCTATACATTATGTGAAATCAGCTTTCCCATGGGCGGCATGGAATACCCCGCCCTGGCGATGATCGCCTCCGACCGCCTGGACGCTGGGGGCGAGACGCTGGAAATGGTGGTCGCGCATGAGGCGGCGCATCAGTGGTGGTACGCCGTGGTGGGCAGCGACCCGGTCAACCAGGCCTGGCAGGACGAGGCGTTGAGCCAGTTCAGCATGCTGGAATACCTGGAGGACCGCTACGGTCTCGCGCGGCGCGAGGAGTATGAGCAGCAGGAGTTGGAGAGCGCACTGCGCGTCACGGTGCCGCGCGGCGTTACGCCGGGCGCGCCGCTGGACCGGTTTTCCAGCATGTCGGAATACTCGCTGGTGGTCTATGACCGTGGGGCCGCGATGCTTTGCGCTCTGGACCGCATGCTTGACGGCGGGCTGGACGCTTTCCTTGGCGCCTATTATGAGCGCTACGCCTTCGGCCGCGCCACCCGCGAGGATTTTGAAACCCTGCTGGCCGAAGTGACCGGCGAGGATCTGGCCCCCATGATGCGCGATTATCTGGATACCTACATCCTGAATTGACACTGCCGATTCACGAAAGGAATGAACGAATCCATGGAACAGACCTGCGCAGGGCGCACGGCTGTGGTCATCCCCGCCTATAAGCCGGACGACCGCCTGCCCCCTTATGTACAAGCGCTGAAGGACGCCGGCATCGGCAAAATCGTCGTCGTTGACGATGGCAGCGGCCAGGACTACCAGCGGTTCTTTGAGCAGATTCCCGAGGATGGGGTGAGTCACGTCATCAGTTATCAGCCCAACTGCGGCAAGGGTGTGGCGCTCAAGCGCGGCATGGCCTGGCTGCTGGATGAATGTCCCGGTCAGGATATCGTCGTGACCGCCGACAGCGACGGCCAGCACACCGTGGAGGATGTGCTGCGCATGGCCGAGGATCTCGCGCGCGACCCCTCCGGGCTGCTGCTGGGCAGCCGGGACTTCTCCCAGGAGCATGTGCCGCCCAAGAGCCGCATGGGCAACCGCATCACTTCGGTGGTGTTCAGGCTGCTCTATGGCTGCTGGGTGGGCGATACGCAGACGGGCCTGCGCGGCTTCCACCGCGACCTGCTGCCCGCCATGATCGCCGTCCCCGGCGACCGATACGAGTACGAGATGAACGTGCTGATCGAATGTGCGGCCATGAGGGTGCCCATGCGTCCCTTACCCATTGAAACCGTATACGAGAACAACAACGAGGGAAGTCACTTCCGCGCCTTCCGCGACAGCGCGCGCATCTATGGCGTCATCTTCAGCGGATTCTTCCGCTTTGTGGGCACGTCGATGGTCAGCTTCCTGCTGGACTACGGCCTCTACCTGCTGTTCAACAACCTGCTCAAGTACTTCGGCACCTCGCTGGACCGGCAGGTCGGCGTGCTCTTCATCCGTGTGGTGCCCCATATCCTGATCGCCACCGTGGCCGCGCGCATCCTCTCCGGGGTGACGAATTTCTTTCTCAACCGCAGCTTTGTCTTTACCGACAAGGGCAAGGTGAGCCGGGCGTTTCTGCGCTACCTGGGCGTGTTCCTCCTGGTGATGCTGCTCTCCGCCGTGCTCACCAGCAGCCTGCACCTGTGGCTGGGCTGGAGCGACAACACCGCCAAGATCCCCGTGGATATCGTGCTGTTCTTTGTCAGCTACCACCTGCAGCGCCGTTGGGTGTTTCAGAAAAAGCCCGCCAAGGCGGGCTGATGGAGAAAAGCGGGAGAGGCCTTAGCGCGCGGACCCGGCCTGCGGTTCAGCCTGGCACAGGCCGCATCCGGCGCAACCGCCGCCGCAACGGTCCAGACGCACATCGGCGGCGGCCAGGCCCATGACGGTTTGTCCGTCCCGGCAGCGCTCCCCGCGAAAGCCATAGCGGGCAAAAAAGGGAACCGCCTGCGAGGTGGCCTCCAGCCGGATGAAGCGGGCGCCGTGGGTGAGGGCCTTGAACAGGAGCAGACGCACCAGCAGATCGCCGTAGCCCTTGCCGCGGCAGCCGGGCACAACGCCCACGTCGCCCAGCCAGAACGCCCCGTCCCGCCACCACAGGCGGGCAGCGCCCACGGGTTCGTCCCCGGCATAGACCGCGACCTGCTGCGCCCAGTCGTCCAATGCGTCGCGGCCTCGGCCAAATACCGCCTGCCGGACGGCCAGCGGCTGGGAAAGATCGCTGCCCGTGGGAAACCACTTGCCCTGTACCATGGTGGATGACCTCCCGAAAGGATGATAGCATGGAACATGAAAAGATCGAGCGCATCAGCGAGCTCACGCGCCTGAGCCGCGAGCGGGAGCTGACGCATGAGGAGCTTGTGGAGCGCGAAGCCCTGCGCCGCGAATACCTTGACGGGTTCCGGCAGAACATGCAGGCTGTGCTGGAAAGCGTTCGCCTGAAACGGCCGGACGGCAGCCTGGAACCGCTGCAAAAGAAAGAGGACAAGCCCTGACCGGCTGCCCCAACAGTCTTATTTTATCAAAATAGTTTACAAAAATCAACCATAAAATTTTCGCAAAAAGCCTTGTTTCCGCGGATGCTTTGGGTTATAATAAAACCGAACCAAGAGGATAGGAAAGGGAATTGCCACTCCCGTCGCGGCAAGCCGGCGTTCCGCCGCAGGCTGTGATGACACGGCGTTGGAAAAGACCCGGAGCGGCGATGGAAAACAGGCAAAGAAAGTGGGGCGATACCGTTGTACTGCGACGATCAGCCGTTGGGCGGCGTAGGAGCCGCCGAAGAAGAAACCAGGGACCTCATCGAAGGCGTTGATGAGGACGGAAATAATGTGCTGCTGGAAGTCGTGCGCTATTTCTTCTACAACGGTGAAGAATACGTTGTACTGGGCGAAGCTCATGATGGCGAATGCGACTGTGAATGCGAGCATTGTGACCACCACGAGGAAGAGGAAGCCGTCAATCTCTATATCATGAAGGTTGTCGAATCGGAGGAGGACGGCGAGGAAATCGAGGAATTCCTTCCCGTGGAAGACGAAGACCTGCTCGAGAAACTTATCGAAGTAGTTCAAGCGGACTTTGAGGCTGACGAAGAACTGGACGACGAGTAAATACCACCGTATGGGTGGTTTCCTGCAAGGGATTTTTTCACCGGATCGGATTTTCCTACCAGCGGTCATAAGGCCGTAGATATAGACGGTTGGTTTTCCAGATCGAGCAGGCGGGAAAAAGTGCATAACCCAAAGAACAAAATATCCCGGACGGCAATGACCGTCCGGGTTTTTGATTACGCGGAAAAGGCGCTTAGCGCCCCGCCAGCTCCGTCGCAATCTGCGCGCCCAGGCGCGCGTTGTTGTAGACCAGCTGGATATTGGCCTTCAGGCTGTCCCCGCCGGTGAGCTTCTGAATTTTGTCCAGCAAGAAGGGCGTGGTGTCCTTGCCATGGATACCCAACGAGGCGGCTTCGGCGAGCGCGGCGTCGATGTTGCGGTTGATATAATCCAGGTCCATGGCGTATTCGTCGGGAATGGGATTGGTCACCAGCATGCCGCCCGCCAGCCCCATATCCAGCTTGACGGCGAAGGCGTCCGCGACCTCCTTGGGCGTATCCAGCCGGTAATCCACCTGAAAGCCGGAATGCGTGGTGTAGAAAGCGGGCAATTCCTTGGTGCGGTAGCCGATGACGGGCACGCCCTTGGTTTCCAGGTATTCCAGCGTCAGGCCCAGGTCCAGAATGCTCTTGGCTCCCGCGCATACCACCATCACCGGAGTCTGCGCGAGCTCCTCCAGGTCGGCGGAGATGTCCATGGTGGTTTCCGCGCCGCGATGAACGCCGCCAACGCCGCCCGTGGCAAAGACACGGATGCCCGCCAACGCCGCGCCGATCATGGTGGTGGCCACGGTGGTGGCCCCGTCCTCGCCGCGGGAGAGCAGCACCGGCAGGTCGCGGCGGCTGGCCTTGGTCACCGACAGCCCCTTTTTGCCCAGATGCTCGATTTGCTCATGGGTGCAGCCCACGGTGATTTTGCCACGAATGATGGCGATGGTCGCGGGCACCGCGCCATTTTCGCGCACAATGCGCTCCACATTCAGCGCCGTTTCCACATTCTGCGGATAGGGCATGCCATGGGAGATGATGGTGGATTCCAGCGCGACGACCGGCTTGCCAGCTTCGATTGCGGCTTTTACCTCGGGCGATACGTCCAGATACCTGTCAAGGTTCATACGGTTTCCTCCTTGCTATGCGTTTTGGATGATGCCTGCGATGGCGTCGGGTGTAATGAGGGGACTGACGGCGCTGTCCGCGCGGGCGCAGATGGCCGAGGCGGCCAGCCCGCTAAGCGCCATCTCGCGCAGCGAACGGCCCTCCTGCCAGGCGCAGGCGGCAGCGGCCAGAAATGCGTCGCCGCAGCCGGTGGTGTTGATGACGGGGCTGGCAAAGCAGGGCAGAATACCGCGCTCATGCCCGTCGTCATAATACACCCCCTGCGCGCCCAGTGAGATGAACACGTTCTGAAGGCCCAGAGCAAAGAACGCTTCCGCCGCGCGGGGCAGATCGCCGTCCCCGCGAATTTCCACCCCGGTCAGCAGGCTGGCTTCGGGCCGGTTGGGCTTCATGGCGGTCAATCGCCCCAGAATGGGCCGGAGACGGCCTGCCTTTTTTACAGAAACGGGATCGGCAAACAGGGGCGGCTTGAGGTTGGCAGCCAGGTACGAAAGACTCTCCGGCGGCAGGTTGGCATCCAGCACCACCAGCGCCGCGCGGTTGAGTGCCTCCAGTTGCGTGGACAGATAGGCGGGGGTCAGCGCATCGTAGATGGCCATGTCGCTCACCGCACCCACGATCTCGCCGTCCGCGTCGTTGAGGCACAGATAGGTGGAGGTGCGCGCGTTGGGCACGGTCAGGCTGTGGCTGAGATCGATGCCCAGCTCCCGGCAGCTCTGCTGAATTTGCTGGGCGTGCGCATCCTCGCCCACGGCGGTCACCATCAGCACGCGCTTTCCCAGTCGGCACAGGTTCTCCGCAATGTTGCGGCCCACGCCGCCCAGCGTGACGGTCACGCGGCCGGGATTGCTGTCCGCCGGGACGAGCGTGCTGTCCGGCGTGCCGCCGATGTCCACGTTCACCGCACCGACTACGGCCACGTAGTCGCCCTCGCCCAGCAGGTAGCCCCGCCCGCGGATCAGCCCCTTGCGCATCAGGTTGGAGATATGCACCGCCACCGACGAACGCGTAATGCCCGCGCGCCGCGCCAGCTCCTGCTGGGAGATCAGCGGGTCCTCACGGATCCATGCCAGAATTTCC
>USFL01000039.1 GCA_900553905.1 uncultured Eubacteriales bacterium
CGGAGACGGGCCTGCGCCTGCACGTGGCGCTGGTCCACTTCTGGGACGGACTGGACGCCCAGGCCTACGCCGACGCGCTGTTTGAGGCGTGGAATCTGGGCGATATGGACATTTTGCTGTGCGGCGCGGCGGGCGAGGATGCCTTTGCCACCGCGATGGGCGACGGCGCGGCGGACCTGCTGGGCCGGCAGAGCGCCGAAAACCTGATGTATACCTCCTCCCGCTTCGGCACACTGTTTGCCTCCCAGCAGTACGACGCGGCCCTCGCGGAGTACTGCCGGGCCTTCAACGCGCTTGTGCTCAAGCGGACGGACGCGGACATCTCCCTGGACGGCCTGTTCGGAACCGCGCAGGCTACGCCCGCCCCCACCTCCGAGTCCCGCCTGTGGGACGAGGTGATGGACGCCATCAACGACAGCAGCGAGGCGTACCAGGCGCGCCATGACAGCCGCCGCCATACGGAGAACGGCTTGAGCGCGGGTGGATGGATTGTGTTGGCGGTGCTGGTGCTGATCGTGCTGAAAAGCGGACGGCGCGGGCGCGCGGGCCGAATGCGCGGCGGCTGTGGCTGTGCGCCGCTGGGCTGGCTGTTCAGCCTCCTGGGCCTCAACGTACTGATCGACACGTTCCGAAGGCGTTCCTAGATCACCGCAGGGAGGATGCGTCATGCTTGCCAGTTACCAAAGAGGGCTTCGCCATGGGCTGCCCATCGCCCTGGGCTATCTGTCGGTCTCCTTCGCCTTTGGCATTCAGGCCACGTCGCTGGGGCTTACGCCCCTGCAGGCGGTGATGATATCGTTTTTCAACGTGACCAGCGCGGGCCAGCTGGCCGGGCTGCAGCTGATGGCCGCGGGCGCTGGCCTTGCGGAAATGGCGCTCACACAGCTGACCATCAACCTGCGCTACGCCCTGATGAGCTTGAGCCTGAGCCAGAAGCTGGATGCCAGCATGACGCTGCCCCATCGGCTCCTTCTGTCCTTTTGCAATACGGACGAGGTGTTTGTGGTGGCCTCGCAGCAGCCGGGCAAGGTGGGCCGGGCCTATCTGTACGGGCTGACCAACGGCCCCTTTCTGGGCTGGGTGCTGGGTACGCTCCTGGGCGCGCTCGCGGGCGGACTTCTGCCCACCGCTGTGACCGAGGCGCTGGGCATCGCCATCTACGGCATGTTCATCGCCATCGTGCTGCCGCCTTTCAGGCGTTCGCGCGAGGTGCGGGCGGTGGTGCTGGTGGCCGTGGGCATGAGCTGCCTGATCTCGTTGTGGCCGGTGCTAAGCTTCATTTCCGACGGATTCCGCATCATTCTCTGCGCGGTGGTCGCCTCGGCGCTGGGCGCCTGGCTGATGCCCCGTCCCTTTGAGGAAGAGCCGGCCGATGAACAGGAGGCGCTGTAAATGGACTGGTCTCGTTTTCTGGTGTATTTGCTGGTGATGGCCGGGGTGACCTACCTGATCCGCATGCTGCCGCTGGCGGCCATCCGTGGCCGTGTGCGCAGCGTGTTCCTGCAATCCTTTCTCTATTACGTGCCCTACGCGGTGCTGGGGGCTATGACGTTCCCCGCGGTGTTTTCCGCCACGGGAAGCTGGTTTTCGGCGCTGGCGGGCACGCTGGCGGCGCTTGTGCTGGGCTGGATGGGAAAGGGGCTGCTCACCGTGGCTGCCGTGGCCTGCGCGGTGGCATTTGCAGCGGGCTTTCTGCCGCTGTGAAAGAAAAATCCGCGCGGGTATTGCATTTTTCCCCAAAGCATGGTACAATCATCCTTGCGATTTTAGGACCCAAGGAGGTGAACCACGTTGCCGAACATCAAGTCCGCTATCAAGCGCGTGAAGGTCAGCGAAGCCAAAAACCTTCGGAACCGTATGGTGAAGTCGAAGGTCAAGACCGCCATCAAGAAGTTTGAGACGGAGATCGCCACTGCCCCCGCCACCGCCGCGGCGCAGTATAGCCTCACCACCTCCGCTATCGATAAAGCCGCCGCCAAGGGCATTCTGCACAAGAATACCGCGAGCCGCAAAAAGGCCCGTCTGGCGAAGCAGATGGCCAAGGCCCAGTAAATGGGTTTTTGCCGCCGGCCTGCGCGTTGCGTATGCCGCGGCGGCAGGTCGAAACACAGTGGAAAGCAACGCCGTGCGATGGTTTCGCGCGGCTTTTGCTTATTATCATGCTAACGCCCCGGCAGCTTACCGGGGCGTTTCCTTTTTGACCGGATAGGGCTCCGGGCAGGACGTGCGGCCCAGGAGATAATCCGTGCTGGTATGGTACAGGTCCGCCAATGCCGCCAGATGATGCACGGGAATTTCACGCTTGCCGGTTTCGTAGTTGCTGTAAACGCGCTGGTCAATTCCCAGCGCGGCTGCCACCTGCTTTTGCATCAGCTCATGGTCCTCCCGAAGGTCCTTCAAACGGGGATAGCGCATGCGATCACCTCACGCACAGGCTAATCTACACTCGTTTGATAGTATTGACTATACTATTGAACGATAGTAAAATAGGCTGCAAGGAAGAATCCGCATGGAGTTATTTGAGGAGATTCTTGCGCATCATCTTAAAAAGAACGAATCTGGCTTTCCGGCAGACCCGCAGGCGCTGGTTCACGACACCGCCTATCAGGCGCTGAAGGCTATCCGCCTCATTTTGGAGCGGGACGATCTGGAGGACCCGGAATGCTTCCGGCGCATCGAACGCATCGTGCGGGTCTTTGAGCGCATCGGGAGCGGCTGCGGTACGCGGCACGATTTCGGATAAAAAGGCGGCGCGCGATGCGGGTTCATCGCGCGCCGCCGGGTTTGTCCTGTAGCGCCTGAAACGGTTATTTCACCTTCACCGCCTGCGTCAGATCCGCCTTGCCGTCCACAAAGGGCGCCAGGTACAGTTCCTCCGGCAGGTCTTCGATACACGGGTAGAGGAACTCCGCCCACTCGTCGCTGTAGCCGTTGTCGCCGTAGTGGCCCGGAAACAGCTCCGTGCCCTCGCCGTCCACCAGCCGCAGGCTGCAAATCCAGTCCCCGAACACGTCCATGCCGCTGTACTCCCAAAGCAGGTTGCCGTCCTCGTCATAGTATCCCTTGCCGTTTTCCGCCTGATAGGCCTCCACGACGCCGGGCGCGGCCTCCAGCTCAAGGGTGATGTAGGTCATCAGCGGGGAGTAGCACACCTCCGTGGCCCGCGCGGTCACGGTTTCACTCTCCGTGGGGATGTTGGGATATTCACAGCGTACCTTGGAGAGGATGTCGTCCGTGTCCAGCGTAAAGGTGACGATGCCCTTCTCCGGCAGGAGCAGATTGCCGTCCGCGTCGTACTTTTCGGGGTGTTCCGCCCACATGTACTCCTCCAGCGGCTGGCGCTCGCCGATGGGCAGGGAGATCTCCACCGTGCCCGACAGCTTCACGCCCTCGTTGTCCAGCCGCCAGTATTCCGTCTGCACCATCTCGCCGGGGTTGGGCGTTCCGGTGGTGACGCCGCCGGAGTTTTCCGGCATATCCACGCACTGCCCGTCAATCCAGAGATGGTCGATCCACCAGCCCACGTTATGCTCATAAAGGAGGTTGCTGTCCTCCTCCAGAATGCCCTCGCGCTGGTCCTCGGGATAGCCGGCGAATTCCTCCCGGTACAGGCCCAGCGGCGTGTCCACGTCCAGCATGCGGTAGGCGTACTGAATCAGCAGGGTCCGCCCGTCGTAGCCCGCCTCGCGCACGGTGATCTCCACGTTGTTGACCGTGGTCTGATACAGGTTGCGCCGCATCACCAGATCGGCGTTGGTGGGGTTGGCGCCGGTCAGAAAGCTCAGGGCGTCAAAGAGGTTCCAATGGGTGGCGGCCACCGCCGCGGTGGCGATGAGCAGCAGGGCCGCCAGCGCAAACGCCAGCGCGCGCCGCGTGGGAAGGGCGGGACGGACCTTGGCGGCCCGCTCCTGCGCGGGAGCCTGCGCCGCGATGGCCTCCAGCGTCCGGCTCATGGCCTGATGAAAGACCGGGGGCGTTTGAGGAATGCAGCGTTCCACCGCCTCCGCGTACTCACGCTTTTTCATGACTGAGTCCTCCTTCTTCCAGCGGAGAGTGAACCAGATTTTTCCGAATATGGACCCGCGCCATCATCAGGCGCGTTTTGACCGTGCCGGTGGGAATGCCGAGCATCCCGGCGATCTCACGCACCTTGTACCCCTCCACGTAATGAAGCACCACCACGGCCCGGTGCTCGGGGGACAGGCGGCCCAGCGTCTCGTCCAGGTCAAAGCCGCTGTCCTGGGGAGCATCCAGCACGGCCATGTCCTCCTCAAGCGGCACCCAGCGCTGGTTGAGCCGTTTACGGAGCATCGTGTTGCAGGTGTTGACCATGATGCGGGTGATCCATGGCCGGAAACTGCGGAGGTTGCGAAGCGTGTCGCGGCTTTGCCAGGCCCGCATCAGCGTTTCCTGTACGGCGTCGGCGCAGTCGTCGCTGTTGGACAGCATCGACCATGCCACGCAGTACAAAAGCCTTTCCAGCTTGGCCGCCTCCTCCAGAAAGGTCTGGGTGTTCACGGTATCCCTCCTAAGCGGTTATCTTGCGCAAGCCCCGATTGCCTGGGGTACTTATAAAGACAACGCAAAACGTCAAAGGGTTCATCTCAGAAGAAAAAAAGCCGGAAAGCATTCCACGCTTCCAGCTTTCAACCGGTCCGCTCCCGCACGCAGGGCGCATGGCTCAGCCCGCATCCTCCGTAAAATCCGGTTCCACCGGGGGCATGTCCTGGCAGACCATGAGGTAGGCGTCCTCGCCGTTGTCCTCATAGTAGCGCTTGCGCAGGCCCAGCTTGAGAAATCCCAGCGACTGGTACATCTTCTGCGCAACGAGGTTGCTCCTGCGCACCTCCAGCGTCAGGTACTGAACGCCCATGTTGGCGGCGTACTGCATCAGCGCGCGCGTCACCTCCGTGCCCACGCCCCGCCCGCGGTACGGCTCGTCCACGGCGATGTTGGTGATATGCCCTTCTTCAAAAATCAGCCACGCGCCAGCGTAAGCGATCACGCGCCCGTCCTCCTCGGCCACGAGATAGCGGGCGCATTTGTTGGTGGTCATCTCGTCCACGAAGCTCTGGTAGGACCATGGGGTGGCGAAGGTCCTCTCCTCGATGGCGTGCACCTGAGGCACGTCGGACAGCGTCATGCGGCGGCAGACGGCGCTCATGCCCTGCCTCCCAGCCGCCGGCCGCGTTCGCGCTCCGCCTGCGGCGCGCGAAGGTAAACCGGCATCAGCGCAAGATAATCCACGCTGTGCTCCCGGTTGAGCCAGGCCAGTTCGCCCACGCTGGCCGGGCGCAGATAACGCATGTGGGCAGGCGCCATCACGGCCCGCTCCCCCAGGCGCTCCACGATGGCGTCCCGGTAGGTGTTTACACCGTCGCCCAGAAAGCACAGCCGCCGCTCGCCCGCCACGGCCAGCGCCCGGTCCAGATAGACGGGCAGCGCCTCGGCCATGTCGGGCAGCATGCGCACGGGCGGCATGCCCGCCAGAAACGCCGCGCCGTAGACCTGTCCCGCCCGCGCGTCCTGAATGGGGCAAATCAGCGCGTCGGTCAGGCATACCCCCGCGGCGAGCGCCTCCAGCGCGTCCACGCCCACACAGGGCTTGCCTGCGCCATGCGCCATGCCCTTGACGGCGCTGACCCCGATGCGCACGCCCGTAAACGACCCCGGCCCGGTGACCGCGGCGTACAGGTCGATCTCGCTCACATCCAGCCCGGCACGGCCCAGCGCCTCCTCGATCATGGGCATGAGGTTGACCGAGTGCGTCAGGCGGTTTACCGCCGCGCCCTCATAGGCCACCTCGCCGCCGCGCAGCACGGCCACGCCCGCGACCGGCCCGGAGGTATCCACCGCCAGCAGGTTCATGGAATCAATCCTTTCCAGTCCAGTTCCCGAAATCCCCCTACGGGGGTAAAGCAAAGCGCCCGGTCCGTGTCGCCCAGGGCGGTGATCTCCACCTCCAGACGGCAGGCCGGGACGGCCTCCGGCGCGCGGCAGGGCCATTCCACCACCGCCACGCCGCCGTTTTGCAGGTACTCGTCCATGGCCAGCTCGTAGAGCTCCTCCGCGCTTTCCAGACGGTACCAGTCAAAATGATACAGGGGCAGCCGCCCCTCCTCATGCACCTGCAAAATGGTAAAGGTGGGGCTGGTCACGTAGCCCGTAACCCCCAGCCCACGCGCGATGCCGCGCGTGAGCTCGCTCTTGCCCACACCCATATCGCCCAAAAGCAGCACAACGTCGTTGGCCCGCAGCTGACGGGCCAACGACGCGCCGATGCGCCGGGTTTCCCCGGCGCTGTGGCTTTGCAGGATCAATTCGCTTTCGCCTCCGTCTTGGCGCGCTTACGCCCATGCAGAATAGGCGAAAGCGGCTTGTACATCAGCCCCGTGAGGGCGCTGATGAGCACCCACTTGAGCAGGTTGAAAGGCGCGGTGATGAGCAGCACGAACTTGAGCGTGCTATCCACCGCGGGGATGATGGCCGTGCCCATGCCCACGATGGCTTCCACCGGCATGCCGTAGGCCGTGCCGTAGAAGGGAATCATAATGTAAAGGTTGCTCAGAACCGCCACGATGGTCGCCACCACCGTGCCCACGGCCATGCCGATGAGCGCGCCCCTGCGGCTTTTGTTGCGCTGGTAGATCAGGCCCGCGGGCAGCAGCATGGCAAAGCCCATCAGGAAATCCGCCAGCTCGCCCACGCCCTGGGAAGAGGAGTGCAGCAGGCCCAGCAGGCTCTTGACCAGCAGAATCAGCGTGCCCGGCACCGGGCCCATGGCGAAGGTGCCCAGCAGCACCGGCAGGTGGCTCAGGTCCAGCTTGTAGAAGAGCACGACCGGGATCTCGATCATGAACAAGACCGCGGAGATGGCGGCGAGGATGGCCACAGTGGCCAGCTCGCGGGTGGTGAGGAAGGGTTTGCGCTTTGCGTTGGTCATGGGGAATGCCTCCTTGAAGTGAAATTGCCCCCGATGGCTTTTTCGCATCAGGGGCAACCGCACCAAAAGGCGGCAGGCTGCTCTTCTCGTATCCGGACTTTGGCCATAGGCCGTTCACCGTTGGTCCCGGAGTCGCACCGGGTCGGGGAGGCGCCAAGGCGCCTCCTTCGCGGACTGTACCGCCAGTAGGGAATTTCACCCTGCCCCGAAGAAGCCATCTATGTTGGGTTTACGGCTGCATGATAGCACGCCGTGCCTCCCGTGTCAAGAGGGCGCGGAAATTTGCTTCAAATTCTCGCGTTTCGTGGTATAATAAGCATGCGCATTCCACAGGATGCGCGCCACCCGGCCTCAACCGGCCTACACGCAAGCGTTTAAGGAGGATTTTCCATGGAGTGCACCGCAAGGATCACCCCTGATCTCATCTGGGTGGGCGGCAACGACCGCCGCCTGAACCTGTTTGAAAACATCTTTCCCATTCCCCGCGGCATCAGCTACAACAGCTACCTGCTGCTGGATGACAAAACCGTCCTCGTGGACACGGTGGACAAGGCCGTCAGCGGCGTGTTCTTTGAGAACCTGACCGCCGCGCTGGGCGGACGGACGCTTAACTACATCGTGGTCAACCACATGGAACCGGACCATGCCGCCACTTTGGCCGAGGCCTGTGAGCGCTACCCCGGCGCGCAGGTGATGCTCACCGCCAAGGCCGCGCAGATGGCCGCGCAGTTCTTCGGCGACAGCCTGCGGGACCGCCTGCACGCCGTCGCCGAGAGCGGGGAGCTGGTCACTGGCCGCCACCGCCTGCGCTTTTTCATGGCGCCCATGGTCCATTGGCCCGAGGTCATGGTCACCTATGACGAAACCGACCGCGTGCTCTTTTCTGCGGATGCCTTCGGCACGTTCGGTGCGGTGAGCGGCTTTCTCTTCGCCGATGAGGTGGACTTCGCGCGCGACTGGCTGGACGACGCGCGGCGCTACTATACCAACATCGTCGGCAAGTACGGCGCGCCCGTGCAGGCGCTGCTCAAGAAGGCCTCCGCGCTGGACATCGCTTTCCTCTGCCCCCTGCACGGGCCGGTCTGGCGCAGGGACATCCCCTGGTTTGTGGAGAAATACCAGCGCTGGAGCGCCTATCAGCCCGAGGAGGACGGCGTGCTGGTCGCCTATGCTTCCATCTACGGGCACACTGAAAACGCCGCGGAGGTCTTTGCCATGGCCCTGCGCGACGCGGGCGTGAAGCATGTGGCGATGTATGACGTATCCGTTACGCATCCCTCCTACATTCTCAGCGACGCGTTCCGCTTCGGAAAGCTGGCGCTGCTTTCGGCCACCTACAACCTCGGCGTGTTCCCCGCCATGGAAACGCTGCTTCTGGACCTGAAGGCGCACGCCCTGCAAAACCGCACCGTGGCGCTGGTGGAAAACGGCACCTGGGCCCCGGCGGCAGGCAAGCAGATGTGCGAGATCCTGGGCTCCATGAAAAACATGCGCGTGCTGGAGCCCTTGCCCACCATCCGCTCGGCGCTGGCGGCGGACACGCGCGAGGCGCTCACCGGCCTGGCCCGTCAGCTGGCGGAGGCATAAGCGGCATGTGCGGGCGCTACTTTCTGGACGATACGAAAGAAGCGAACGAGCGGCTGTTGAACCTGCTGCGCGGCCTTCTGGAAAGCGGCGATCCGCTGGCTTCGCAGGTGCATACGGGCGAGATCTTTCCCACGCAGCTGGCCCCCGTCATCGTGGCGGACGGGGGCGGCGTGGGCGTGCGCGCCATGCGCTGGGGCTTTCCGCGCGCTGGAGGCCGGGGCGTGGTCATCAACAGCCGTTCGGAAAAGGCCGATTTTACCCCCATGTTCCAGCGCGCGGTGCGGGAGCGCCGCTGCCTGGTGCCGGTTTCCGGCTTTTACGAATGGCGGCGCACTCCCTCCGGCGGAAAAACGAAGGAAAAATTCGCCTTTCAATCGCAGGGCGGGGTAGACAAGGGGCTGATGTACCTGGCGGGCGTGTATGGCGAATTTCTGGGCGGATTCCGCGCGGGCGGATTTGACGGCTTCGCCATTCTCACGCGCGAGGCCGATGAGCAGATGCGCCCTTACCACGACCGCATGCCCGTGATTCTGGACGACGAATCCGTAAAAAAGCTGTGGCTGCTTTCGCCGCCGCAGATCCCCTATGCCGACCTGCGCCGGCACTTTGATCCACCGCGCCTGTATGTGCGTCCGGCCCCTGCGGAGCGGTAAAGCAAAAGGGAAAAAACGCCGGCATTCCCCCGCTTCCATCGGGCCATTTCGCACGATGTGCGCTTTTCATCAGGGCGAAAGGGAAAAAAGCTGTTGACAAGCGCGGGGAAAAACATTACAATAACCTATGTCTG
>USFL01000040.1 GCA_900553905.1 uncultured Eubacteriales bacterium
TGGCGCTGCTGCGCTACTTCAACCCCATCGGCGCGCACGAAAGCGGCCTCATCGGCGAGGACCCCGTGGGCATTCCCAACAACCTCATGCCCTACATCACCCAGGTCGCCAGCGGCAAGCTCAAACAGCTGCGCGTGTTCGGCAACGATTATCCCACGCACGACGGCACGGGTGTGCGCGACTACATCCACGTGGTGGACCTGGCGCGCGGCCATGTAGCAGCCTGCAACTACCTGATGCAGCACAGCGGGTGCGAGGTCTTCAACCTGGGCACCGGCACGGGATACAGCGTGCTGGACCTGGTCAATACCTTCCAGCGCGTCAACGACATCCAGATTCCCTACGCCATCGTGGAGCGCCGCCCGGGCGATGTGGCCCGCTGCTACGCGGACCCCTCCAAAGCCAAGGAACTGCTCGGCTGGCAGGCGGAAAAGACGCTCGACGATATGTGCCGCGATTCCTGGCGCTGGCAGAGCAACAACCCCAACGGCTATCGTGACGTCTGATTCTCCTTGAACAAACAGGACCGCTTCGGAAGCATCTCTTCCGAAGCGGTCTTCTTGTTTGTTGCGATCAGGCCTTTGCGCCGGGACGGGCGCTCCTTTGCGTGCAGAACACGGGATCGTAGAGGTTCTCGACCTTGATGCTGCGCTTGTCGCCCTCGATTTCCTTGATCATAACGGTCAGGCGGCGGTTGATGGGACAATCCACACCCAGCTCCTCGCCCTTTTGGGCGATAAAGCCGTTGAAGTAGTCGATTTCGGTGGGCCGTCCCCGCTCCAGCGATTGCAGGCTGGAGCTTTTCAGCCGCCTGTACTTGAGCCCTACCGCCAATATCATCGCATGCCGGCGCAGATTGTCCAGCGGGCCGTCTCCTGCCAGCAGCTTTTCGTAGTCCAGCTTCCCTCCAAACGGCGGCACCTTGAGGCCCTGAGCGTGCGCCACGTCCATCGCCTCACGGATGATGCCCAGAAAGATGCGCCTTGCCTGGCTTTTGCGAAGCATCTGCCCCAGGTACAGGCCGCAGATGGCTCCCAGCGAGGTGATACAGCTGTTGACGATCAGCTTGGAATACAGCTCCGCATAGATATCCGGCGTGATGACCGTGGGCGCCGCTGCCTCCATCGCGCGCCGAATGGGTTCCAGCGCCGCCTGATCGCCGACAACGCGGCCGATGAGGAATTCTCCCGTACTGGTCACGGCGATTTCGCCGGGGCCAAGCATGGTCGCGCCCCAGCCGATTACACACCCCACCGTGCGTTCCTTGCCCACAACGGCGGCCAACGCATCGGTGCAGATGCCGTTCTGCAGGCTCAAAACCAGCGAATCATCCTTCAGATAGGGCAGCAGCGCCCGCGCACAGGCGGGCATATCGTACGCCTTGGTGGCGATGAGCGCCACGTCATAGGTACCGTCAAGCTCCGCGATATCGGCTACGGCGTTCAGGTGCACCGTGTGCTCCCCTTTCACGCCCGTAACATGCAGTCCGCGGCCGGAGGCGATGTCCGCAATCTCCTGATGCTTGCACACCAGCGTCACGTCGCTTCCTCCCTGCTTCATCAGCGCCGCCGTAACGCCGCCGATGGCGCCCGCGCCGACCACAACGATGCGAATGGAATCCATCGTTTTCACTCCCTTCCTGACGGGGAGATTGTATCACGGCGGGAGGAAAAAGGCAAGGCGACTCCCCCAGCGGACCGCAAAAAACTGTCTCTACGTATCGACAAAATGCGGGATGCAGGGGGATCGTATCCCTGTCGATCCATTCTTTTCTGCGTTTCTCCGCCTCAGCAACCCATCGGTGCTGGGTGAAGCGGGCCGCTTTGCCACTACCGGTCGCACCAGGCTGGAGGGACTGATTTTCATCGCGTCCCATGGCCTGCGCTTCTCTTTCCCCGCCCCAAAGCTTTACGCTCTCCCATTTATGAGCGTTGCAAGCGCCCCAAGGGCACAAAAAATACAGCTTTCCCTAAATATACAGGATTTTTCAGCGGCATAAGGCCCTGAAAAAGGCGTTTTTATATAAAAAGCCGCGCTGCCCGATAAGGGCAGCGCGCGCACGTCTTTCCAACCGCTTATGCCTCGGTATGGACAAACTGCATATCGCTGAGGAACTGAACGGCCATGTCCAGCTCTTCCTGGGACACTTGCACGTCGCCGGCAGGCTCCAGCAGCAGGCCGATGAAGTAGCCCTGATAGACCGTAAAGACCTCGGCATACTCATCATGCTCGGAGTTTTCGTCCACGATGATCAGCTTGGTGCCCTCGGCGGTTTCCGAAAGCGTGTAGGTGGGATTGGCGAAATCCGACATGGAAACAGCGATCAGCGAATCGAGCTCCTCATCGGACAGATCGTTGATGGAACGATCCGCGTATTCCTCGGAGTAGCCCAGGGACAGCACCATCAGCAGCTTGCCCTCTTCCTCGGGGTTCATCTGCGCATAGAGCATGTCGCCATACCACTCCTGGTCAAAGCCATAGCCGTCGGGAATGAGCACCGAAAGGCTCAAGGTGTCGTTCACCTTCACCGTAATGGGCTGGGTCTCCTCCGCCAGAGCAAACACCGGCAACAGCATCACGGCCAGCAATACAGCAAAAAACTTTTTCATCTTCATTGCACCTCTTTTCATCGTTTCGCCTCAGCGGCTCAGTTGGCGAGGACCGCGCCCACGCTGGTCCCGTCGCCCACCGTCGTCAGGAAGCTGCGGTTCATGAATCCCACGTAGCCGGTCTGAGGATCGCTCACCTGCGCCCAGCTGCCATCCTGCGCAATGACGGTGAGGGCATACCCCGCGTAGCAACGCATAATCACGCTGCAATCATAGGAAGGCGCCCAGCGGAAGTTGACATAACCATTGGGCTTGGAGGGGCGCACCACTACCTCATAGGGCTGCACGAGCTTGAAATTTTTGAAATTGGGCATCTGCGGGGTAGTGGACGTATTGTCGGTGTTGGTCTTGCTGCCGGGCTTAGCGGCGGGCTTCTGCACCACCAGGTAACGGGTCATCATGTAGCCGTCCCAGGTACGTCCGCCGCTGGTATAGGCCACATGGGCCCAGTTGCGGTCCGATTCGTAGCCAAGGATGTCCACCACGGCACCATAGGGCACCTCGGTCAGCACGTTGTTGGCCGGAGCAATGGGGTCCTTTCGCAGATGTACGCTACCCCCATTGCTGGTCTGTACATACATGCTGCCCGTGTTGGCCAGCGCCATTGCAGGCAGCATTGTGCACAGCAACACGGCGGCCATGAGCGCGGTGAGAACTCGTTTGGTCATGAAAACGCAACCTCCTTGAAGAGAATGATTATCCATATTATAGCATAAACCCTCCCGGATGAAAAGGCTTTTCCTGCGGCGGCACAACCGGTTTCCAGGCCGCGCAAAAGGGGGTTCTTCAAAGAAATCATGGCGTTTTTTGCAGGTTGACAGGGGATGCCGCGGAGTGTATAATCATTGTAAATTCATACCCTTAAACCGTTGAAGCGGAGGTAAAGGCGGTCACGCCCTTCCAGAGAGCCCGCGGCGCTGAAAAGCGGGCAGGAAACGAGCCGTCAAATGGACCGCGGAGGGCGCAGCCAAATGTGGAAGGCCACAGAGTATGCTGCGACGCGCAGGCATGCGTCATTTGCCGGAGATATGCAGGTATCTCGCCAAGCGCACGGGGCTTTCCCCGTGAATCAGGGTGGCACCGCGGACAAACGAGTTCGCCCCTGGCAGAAGCAAACTTCTGCCAGGGGCTTTTTCATTCCCCCGGCAGAAAAACACCGGGGGAATCCTTATGATTTCAGGAGGTATACGATGCGGCTGACCAGGCGATGGCGTCCCGCCGGGGACGATGAAAACAATTTGCTCGCTTAAGGGGATTCGCTATTCAAACAGACAAACGGGAGGCAACTGCCATGAAGTTTCAAAACGTGGATTTTGACACCTATTTCCGCAACTATCCCGACGCGAACGGCTATTTCGGCAAGTACGGCGGCTCCTACATTCCGCCGCAGCTGCAAGCGGCCATGAATGAAATCACCGACGCCTACATGACCATCTGCAAATCCAGCAAGTTCGTCAACGAGCTCCGGCGCATCCGCCGGGAGTTTCAGGGACGTCCCACGCCGGTTTCTCATCTGGAGCGGCTGTCGTCCTCGCTGGGCAACGTGCAGCTCTACGCCAAGCGTGAGGACCTCAACCACACCGGCGCGCACAAGCTCAACCACTGTATGGGCGAAGCGCTCCTGGCCAAGTACATGGGCAAGAAAAAAGTGATCGCCGAGACCGGCGCGGGCCAGCACGGCGTGGCGCTGGCCACGGCGGCGGCGTATTTCGGGCTGGAATGCGATATTTACATGGGCGCGGTGGATGTGAAAAAGCAGGCTCCCAACGTGGCCCGCATGAAGATTCTGGGCGCGCGCGTGGTGGAGGTGACCGACGGTCTGCAAACCCTCAAGGAAGCGGTGGACGCCGCCTTTGACGCTTACAGCCGGGAGTATCAGGAAGCCATCTACTGCATCGGTTCGGTGGTGGGGCCGCACCCCTTCCCCATGATGGTGCGCGATTTCCAGAGTGTGGTGGGCATCGAGGCCCGTTCGCAATTTCTGGAGATGACCGGCGAACTGCCCGATGCGGTGGTGGCCTGTGTGGGCGGCGGTTCCAACGCCATGGGCATGTTTGCAGGCTTCCTCAACGATCCGGTAGACATCTACGGCGTGGAGCCGCTGGGACGCGGTCCTGCCCTGGGCGACCATGCCGCGAGCCTGAGCTATGGCACCGAGGGCGTGATGCATGGCTTCAACAGCATCATGCTCAAGGATGAAAACGGCGGCCCCGCGCCGGTTTACTCCGTGGCCAGCGGCCTGGACTATCCCTCCTCCGGCCCGGAGCACGCCTTCCTGCATGACCTGGGCCGCGTGACCTACGATGTGGTCGGCGACGAGGACACCATTGATGCGTTTTTCGCCCTGTCCCGGCTGGAGGGCATCATTCCCGCCATCGAAAGCGCCCACGCCGTGGCCTATGCCATGCAGCTGGCCAAACGGATGAAGCGCGGCTCCATCCTGATCAACCTGTCCGGCCGCGGAGACAAGGACATGGACTATGTCATCGAAAAATACGGCATCCGCTGAAACGCGCCGCGCCGCCCGGTCCCCGTCAGAGGGGCGCCGGGCGGCGCGTTTTTTAATTTGAAAGGATGGCAAGCGCTTTCTATGGCCGAGGGGGCCGCTTCCCCCATACCCCGCGGCTCGCATCTGTGCTATAATAGCACCGGATATTTGAACCGAAAGGAGCCAGGTCACCATGCTCGCCTATACCTACGTCAGCCGGGGCCGCTTTGAACTCATGGAAAAACCCCGCCCCACCCTCCAAAACAGCCGGGACGCCATCGTGCGCGTCACGCTGGCCAGCATCTGCTCCAGCGACCTGCACATTCGCCACGGCAGCGTGCCCAGGGCCGTGCCCGGCATCACCGTAGGCCATGAAATGGTGGGAGTGGTGGAGGAAACAGGCTCGGATGTCACCCGCGTAAAGCCCGGCGACCGCGTGACCGTGAACGTGGAAACCTTCTGCGGCGAATGCTATTTCTGCCGCCATGGCTGGGTCAACAACTGCACCGATCCCAACGGCGGATGGGCGCTGGGCTGCCGCATTGACGGCGGACAAGCGGAGTATGTGCGCGTGCCCTACGCCGACCAGGGCCTGGATCTCATTCCCGCCGCCGTGACCGACGAGCAGGCCCTGCTGGTGGGCGATGTGCTGGCGACCGGCTTTTGGGCCGCACAGATCGGAGATATCGGGACGGAGGATACCGTGCTGATCATCGGCGCGGGGCCGACAGGACTTTGCACGCTGCAATGCGTGCTGCTCAAGCATCCGCGCCGGGTGATCGTATGCGACGCGGACCCGCTGCGCCTGGCCTTCGTGCGCCGCCATCATCCGGGTGTGCTCACCGCGCCGCCAGAGGGGCTGGAAGCCTTTGTCCGCGAGCATTCGGACCACGGTGGGGCGGACGCTGTGCTGGAGGTGGCCGGAACGCCCGACACCTTCCGCATGGCGTGGACCTGCGCGCGGCCCAACGCCACCGTGACCGTCGTAGCCCTCTACGACGGTCCGCAAACCCTGCCCCTGCCCGATATGTATGGCAAAAACCTGATTTTCAAAACCGGCGGAGTGGACGGCTGCCACTGCGCCGAAACCCTGCGTCTGATCGAGCAGGGCAAGATTGATACCACGCCCCTGATCACCCACAGATGCATGCTTGCCAATATTGAAGAAGGCTACCGCATCTTCGAAAACCGGCTGGACGGGGTGATCAAGGTGGCGGTCGCGCCCTGAGGTGCCCAACGTCGGCTCAAGCCTCCAGCTTCGCCTTGCTGATGCTGCGCTTGAGCCATCCGCCCTTGAGATAATAAATCACAAACAGCACCGAGGTGACCGTCCACGTGATGGGGTAGCTGAGCAGCACCACCGTCAGGCTGTGGTAGGCGGGAGCCACCCCCATCACCCACGCCACGCGCAGAAGGCACACGCCCGTGAGCGTAAAGAGCGTGGGGATGAGCGAATCGCCTGTGCCGCGCATCGCGCCGGCCAACACCTCGATACAGATGTAGGTCACATACGTGGGCACCAGCAGGCGCAAAATCTGCATGCCCAGCGCGATCACCTCGGCGTCGTCGGTAAAGAGCCGGTAGAGCTGTCCGCCCAGCAGAAGGAAAAAGCCGCTCATCAGCACCGTCGCACCGAAGGTCATCAGCAGGCATACGCGCACACTCCGGCGCATGCGGTCGTACTTGCCCGCGCCGAAGTTCTGTCCCACAAAGGTGGTGATGGATACGCCGAAAGCGTTGATCATCATCCAGTACAGGCCGTCGAGCTTGCCATAGGCCGTATAGGCGGCCACCACATTGGTGCCGAAGGCGTTGATGCTGGCCTGAATGATGATGTTGGAGAGGGAATACATGACCGATTGCAACCCCGCAGGAAAGCCGATGCGCACGATACGATCCAGCAGGTTGCCATAGAAACGGATTTTTCTGGGCTCCAGACGATAGACCTGATGGGAGCGCAGCAAAGTAATCACCACCAGCACGGCGCTGACGGTCTGCGAAAAGATGGTGGCAATCGCGGCGCCGGCCACGCCCATCTCCAGGCCCACCACCAGCAGCACGTCCAACACGATGTTGACCATGCAGGCGCTGATGAGGAAATACAGCGGCCGCCGGGAATCGCCCACGGCACGAAGCAGGCCCGCACCCACGTTATAGATGAGCGAAGGAATCATGCCGGCAAAGTAGATGCGCACATACACCTCGGCATGGACCAGCACATCCTCCGGGGTACCCATCCAGCGCAGAATCACAGGGGAAAACACGATGCCCAGCACCGTGAACAGCGCGCCCCCCGCCAGCGACATCGCAGCGGCGGTATGTACCGCCTGGCTGACCTCGCGGTCGCGCCGCCCGCCGTAGAACTGAGAGAGGATGACCGTCGCCCCGGAGGAAAGGCCCACAAAGAAGCCCACCACCAGGTTGACCAGCGTGCCTGTGGCGCCTCCCACGGCGGCCAGCGCTTCCTTGCCTACGAATTTGCCCACAATCACGGCATCGGCAGTGTTATACAGCTGCTGGAAGAAGGTTCCGAGCAGGATGGGAAAGAAGAATGCCAGCAGGTTTTTCCAGATTACGCCCTCGGTGATGCTGTTTTGGCTGAACTCATGCCGCTTGAAAAGCGCCATAGGAATCCTCCTCAATAAGCGATGCGTCGTCAGGGGTTATTGGGCTTTTCAGGCGGGAAAAGCCCTTCCCCGTCTTTTTGTGTCTGGGGAGAGCGGTATAGCTCCCATGCGTCATAGGGTCCGGCAGGGCGGTAGCCCAGCCGCCGGGCCAGTGCAACCGATTCCAGATTGGCCGCGTCCCAGCTGGGATAGAGGCCACGGTCCAGGCAGGTCAGGATCAGCCGGGCGCAGCAGGCCAGCGCCACGCCGCGCCTGCGCATGTCCTTGCGGGTTTCCACCTGAACCTCGATGCCCCCGCTGAAACACACATAGGATGACGCGCCGCCCACCAGTTCGCCGCCGCGCAGGGCAGCCACACCCAGCCCGCGGGCCATGAAGTCATCTGCGCCGCGGAATTGCTCGCAGAAGGATCTTGACCAGGGCGCCTGCATGGCCAGACCGCAGGTCTCGCGGTCAAACGGACGCAGCTCCACCTCCGGGGGCGCGGAGGCGGCAAAGCGCGCCAGGCGCTCCCGGTCAAAGGCTTCGCCGCCCTTGTGAAAGGCGTAGCGCCGCGTGAGCGCCGCATCGCCTGCAAACACATCGGGCGCCAGCGCCGAAAGCACAGGGTCGCGCGCCGCAAGAATGGCGTAGCGTCCCGCATGCTCGCGCTTCCACGCCGTCAGCAGGCTCCGGGCGGCCGGGATCTCCCGTGCCGCAAGAAACAGGAAATCCGCGCATTCAGCCAGCGCTCCGCCGGGGGCGTCCTGCAGCGTCCAGACGCTGCCCATCGTTCCTTCCAGCGCGGAGACGATCAGCATTTCCGGCCAGCCCGCAAAAAGAGGCACAACGGCTTGCATGGCCTGTGCCCCTTCGACTCTGATCAGGGCCTGTCCCATTCGGCGAGCGTCTGCTGGATATATGCCAGCCCCAGCAGTTTTTTCTTGACCTCTTCCACGCTCAAAAGGCGAGTGTTGCTGGAGTTGAACTCGGTCAGCAGGTTGCGGTCCTGCTCGCCGGTCACCACGTATTTGTCATAATTCAGGTCGCGCGCGTCGGAGGGCACGCGGTAAAAGTCGCCCATATCCTCGGCATGCGTGCATTCCTCGTTGGTCAGCAGGGTTTCGTACATCTTTTCGCCGTGACGGATGCCGATGATGCGCACGGGATGCTCCGGCGCATGAAATACCTCCTTGACCGCCTGCGCCAGCACCCCGATGGTGCACGCAGGGGCCTTCTTGACCAAGATATCCCCGCTATGCGCGTGCTCGAAGGCGAAGAGCACCAGCTCCACCGCCTCCTCCAGGCTCATGATGAAACGGGTCATATCCGGGCTTGTCACGGTGATGGGCTGACCCGAGCGGATCTGCTCGATAAACAGCGGAATGACCGACCCGCGCGAGCACATGACGTTTCCGTAGCGCGTGCCGCAGATGAGCGTGCGTTCCGGGCTGACGGTGCGCGCCTTGGCCACGAACACCTTCTCCATCATGGCCTTGGAGGTGCCCATGGCGTTGACGGGATAGGCCG
>USFL01000041.1 GCA_900553905.1 uncultured Eubacteriales bacterium
CCGTGTCGCCGAAGCCGCGTGGGTCTTTCAGCGCGCGATCGAGCAGACGGGTCAGATCCTCCTCGCCCAGGGCGTGCAGGACAAACACCCGGCAGCGCGACAGCAGCGCGCCGTTGATTTCAAAGGACGGATTTTCCGTAGTAGCGCCGATCAGAATGATGCTGCCCTTTTCCACAAAGGGCAGAAACGCGTCCTGCTGGGCCTTGTTGAAGCGGTGAATCTCGTCCACAAAGACCAGCGTGCGCTCGCCGAAGCGGCGGTTCTCCTCGGCTTTTTGCATCACGGCGCGGATCTCGCGGATGCCGCTGGTCACGGCGGAAAAGTCGATGAAGGACGCCTTCGTGCGGCCCGCGATGATGCGCGCCAGCGTGGTCTTGCCCACGCCCGGCGGGCCCCAGAAGATCATGGAGGACAGGTGGTCGCCCTCAATCAGGCGGGTGAGCACCTTGCCGGGGCCCAGCAGGTGGCGCTGGCCCACAAATTCGTCCAGCGTGCGGGGACGAAGCCGTGCGGCCAGGGGCTGCGCGCCGTCCCGGTCAAAAAACGTCTGCTGCTCCATGCCGTGCGCCTCCTTGCGGGATTTGCCCTCACTATACTGTTTTGAGCCGGAAAATGCAAGCCCCCGGCGGGGCTGAAAAAAGCGGGGTGCGGCGCGGCGGGCTTTGTGATAAGATGGAGGAGAAGCGGCGGGCGCTTTTCATCCCGAAAAAGCTCAACCCGGCTTTGGAGTTTTCAGCAAAGCTCACACGGAGGCGTTCATGCGTTACAAGATCGGCGATATCGCACGGCTGTTCAACCTGTCCACCGAAAGCATCCGGCACTACGAACGGCAGGGGCTGATTCATCCGCAGAAGGCGGAGGGGTCCTCCTACCGTTACTATCAGGCGTGGGACATGGCGGTGCTCAGCGCCTGCCGGCAGTACCGCGCACTGGGCTTTACCCTGGAGGAGAGCGCGGACATGCTGGGCCAGCGCAAACCCACCGCCGTGCTGGATGAGCTGCGGGGGCGGGAAGTGGCCATTGAGCAGGAAATCGCCCGCCAGTGCCGGTTGCTGCGCACCGTGCGCGCCTGGCGCACAGAGGCGGAGGCGGCCTGCGCCCTGATGGGCCGCTTCGAGCTGGAGGTCAACGCCGCCACGCGCTTTCTGCCTTACCAGTACGGCGACGAGCTGACCCGCGACGAGGCGCACCTTTCCTGTGTGCGTGAATGGCTTGGGCACATTCCCTACGTATATGTAGGGATGCTGGTGCCGCTGGCCGGAAGCGGCGCGCATGCGGAAGCGCCTGTCACCGTGGGGCTGGGCATGGCCGAGGTGGGTGCGGATGTGCTCAAGCCGGCCAGCCATCAAAGCGTGGCGAGAATTCCCTCCCGGCTGTGCCTGCATACGGCGTTCCCTTTTGAAAGCGGCGCCTTTGACTGGGACGCATGGGCGGACGGCCTGTTTGCCCAGCTTGATCAGCGGGGATTGCAGGCGGACGGGAACGCGTTTTGCCGCTTCAATGTGATCACCTGGACGGACCGGGGCATGAGCGCGGCCGTGGACTGCTTTGTGCCGGTGGTATGAGCAAAAAATATTGATATTTTTTTATCATTTTTCTCTTGACTCTCAAATAGATTGAAGGCGCACAATGCGGGTGCAGAATCGGTACACGAAAAGAGAGAAGGAGGAAAATACCATGAAGAAGATTCTGTCTGTCATTCTGTGCCTGGCGCTGGCGCTGGGCCTGGCCGCGCCCGCCGTGGCCGAGGGCTACACCGCCGGGACCTATACCGCCAGCGCTGACGGCAACAACGGCCCCGTGACCGTTGAGGTGGATTTTGACGACAGCGCCATCACTGCCGTGCGCGTGACGGAGCATGCGGAAACCGCAGGCATCTGCGAGACGCCCATCGAGCGGATTCCCGCCGCGATCGTGGAAAACCAGTCGCTGGCGGTGGACGCGGTCGCGGGCGCGACCAACACCTCCAACGCCATTCTGGCGGCTGTGGAGGACTGCGTGAAGCAGGCGGGCGGTGACCCCGAGGCCCTCAAGGGCGCGGTGGAGAGCGCTCCCACCGAGGAGCTTGAGGACATGAGCGCCGACGTGGTGGTCGTGGGCGGCGGCATCGCGGGCCTCACCGCCGCGCTGACGGCGGCGCAGGCCGGCGCGGACGTCATTTTGGTGGAAAAGCAGGCGGTTGTGGGCGGCAGCGGCCTTCTGACCGCCGCGGGCTTCTACGGCGCGGAAACCAGCGTGGTGCCCGCCGAGGTGGAGACCATCGACGAGATGTACGACCACATTCTGGACATGATCGCCGAGGGCGGCTCGCTGGACAACGTGGACACCGACCGCATCCGCCACCTGTGCGAAAGCACGCCGGAACTGGTGGAATGGCTGGAAGGCATGGGCTACGAATTCACCACCACCGACTTTGGCATCAAGGACGCCAAGCAGCACTACCACATCCTGGCCGACGGCTCCAACGGCCCCGGACAGGTGAAGATCCTTTCCGAGAACGTGGAAAAGGCCGGCGTCAACGTGATGACCGAAACCAAGTGCATCGCCCTCAAGCAGGAGGACGGCGTGATGACCGGCATCACCGTTTCCCAGGGCAACGGCACCTTTGACATCAACGCCAAGTCGGTCATTCTGGCCTGCGGCGGCTATGCCAACAACCCCGAAATGATGATGCGCCTGGCGCCCCAGTCGCTGTTCTCCTACAGCTGCGCCAACGCCGGCGCCACCGGCGAGGTGCTGCAGATGGCCGCCGATCTGGGCGCGGCCTGGTACAACGACCAGTTCATGCTCACCTGCGGCTTCACTTCCGATCCCGATTCCGCGCTGGGCATGGTGTGCTACCCGCCATATGCCTCCATGCCGCTGGTGGACCAGACCGGCAACCGCTTCATGAACGAGTTCTCTCTCTGGACCCTCAACTCCGAGATGGTGCGCAACGTGGAAAACGCGCCCTTCTACGGCATCTTTGACAGCAGCTTCCTCAAGGGCACCGAGGCCGAGTTCAAGTACGATTCCATCGAGCAGGCCATCGCCGAGGGCAGCCCCTACGTGGTCAAGGCCGATACCCTTGAGGATCTGGCCGCCAAGATGGGCATCAAGGACGTGGATGCGTTCCTCAAGACCATCGAAACCTACAACTCCGTCAAGGGCACCGACGATCCCGAGCCGGCCTTCGGCGTGCCAAACGACCAGCTGTCCTTCGTGGAGGAAGGCCCCTTCTACGGCGTGCTGATGGTATCGCTCAACGCGGGCACCATGGGCGGCATCCAGACCCAGATGACCGGCGAAGTGCTGGACATCTACGGCGAAGTCATGCCCGGCCTCTACGCCTGCGGCGAGGCTTCCAACGGCGCCATCTATGACCGCGGCTACATCTCCGGCACCTCCGTGCTCAACTGCTACGTGGCCGGACGCGACGCCGGCAACAGCGCCGCCGCTTACGCCCAGGAGTAATGGCTCCTATCGCCTGGCAAAAAAAGAGGGCCGCCTGTCCAAAAAAGGCTTGCATCCAGAGCGGATGCGTGTTACAATACTCCTCGTGACATAACGGGCGGTCCTCTGTCCGGGCAAGGCCGCGGGCACGAACGTCTACGAAGGAAGGAGGCCAATGAAATGAGTGAAATCATTCGTTCCATCGAAAAGGCTCAGCTCCGCACCGATCTGCCCACGTTCGGCATCGGTGACACCGTTCGCGTTTTCGTGAAGGTTGTGGAAGGCAGCCGCGAGCGTCTTCAGGCTTTTGAAGGCACCGTGATGGCGAAGCGCAACGGCGGTATCCGCGAGACGTTCACCGTGCGCCGCGTGTCCTACGGCATCGGCGTGGAGCGCACGTTCCCGCTGCATTCCCCCCGCGTGGACCATATCGAAGTGATCCGTCGCGGCAAGGTGCGCCGCGCCAAGCTGTACTACCTGCGTTCCCTGCAGGGCAAGGCGGCCAAGATCAAGGAAGCCAAGCGCGTGTAATCCAAATGAAAACGCCGGGAGCGCCCAAAGGTTTTTGGGCGCTCCTTTGCTATTCTTCATTTCAGGGAGGAACCACCATGCCGGAACTGGACAGGGAAGCGGCCGTGCGCTTTATCATCGACGGACTGGACCCCAAGCCCTTTCGGGCCCTTTGGGAGCGCCTGCCGCAGATCGTGGGCAGCATGATCGAATACGACCTGCATTTCATGCGCCTCACCGGGGTGATCGCGCCGGACGGAGGCCCCGGCCCCAACGAATACGATGAGGACGAGGCCTTTGAGTATGTCTATGACGCCTGGCTGGGCGACAATCCCGGCGAGGACGACGAGGACATGACCGTGGCGCTGCTTTTGGACTGCTTCATGGAATTGTGGCACGAATACCTGTGGGGCCGCGGCTGAACGGCATGCGGCCTTCATGCCGGCGGGACATGGGCGCGCCTTACGGCGACTGCTTCACATGTACCGCCGCCACGATCACCTCCGCCGCGCCCTCCAGTCCCAGGCGCTGCGTATCCAGGCACAGGTCGTAGGACGCAGCCTCACCCCATTTGAGGCTGGAGAGGCTGTTGCAGTAATCGGCGCGCTCCCGGTCTGCCCGGCGCACCTGCGCCAGCGCCTTTTCCGCCGTCAGACTGTCGCGCTGGGCGATGCGTGCGGCGCGGTTTTCCACGCTGGAGGTAATGAACACGCGCAGCAGGTCCGGCCTGCCTGCCAGCACCTGGTCGGCTCGCCGGCCCACGATTACGCAGCCGCCCTCGGAGGCAATCTGTTCGATCACCTCGCGCTGTGCCCGGTCGGCGATGCTGTACAAAGGTTCGGGCTGGTCCAGCGTGTAGATCTGCTCCACCAGGCTGCGCGCCTTTTCGTCGATGCTGGCCACGTACTGCACCGACAGTCCGCTGCGCTCGGCGGTGGAGGCCAGCAGGCTCTTGTCGTAGAAGGGGATGCCCAGCCGCTGCGCCACCATGCGTCCCACCGTGCGGCCGCCCGCGCCGTAGCTGCGGCTGATGGCGATCACCGTCGACACGTTCGGGTTATAGGCCTGCGTGAAGGGTTCGTCCTGTGCCAGCGCCGCCTCCGAAAGCGGCGCTTTTTGTTTCATGCGGCGGTAGTATACAAGGCACATCGCAATGCCGAACACCGTCGAGAGCGGAACCGCCAGGCCCACGCCCGTCAGCGATACGCCCGGCTGAATGCTCATGAAGTAGGAGACCGGCAGGCGGATCAGAAACGCCTGCGCAATGCTCTGCACCATGACGAACGTGGAGCGGGAATGCCCGTTGAAATAGCCCAGAAAGCTGAACAGCACGCTGGTGAGCACCGCTTCCGGCGCAAAGCCGCGCAGGTATTCGAAAGCGCGCGCGATGTCCCGCTCGCTGCCCGAAAACAGCGAGGCCAGCACATCGCCCTTGAACAGCGCCAGCGCGGCGATCACCACGCCGATGGCCGCGCCCACGCCCATGCCGTAGAGCATGCCCTTGCGCGCGCGCTCCTCCTTGTTCGCGCCCACGTTCTGCGCCACGAAGGACGCCATGCACTGCATGATGGACGAGGGCACCAGCATCACGAAGGACTGGATCTTCTGCGCGATGCCGTAGCCGTTGGAGGCGTCCAGCCCCAGGCGGTTGATGAAGGCGCAGATGACCAGAAAGGAAATGTTGGTCAAAAGCTCCTGTAGCGCCAGCGGCGCGCCTACCCGCACAAAGCCGCCCACTTCTCCGTCCAGGCGAATGTCCCGCAGGGAGAAGGAAAAGGGCAGCTTTTGCCGGCGGATGATCAAAAGCGACAGAATCACGCTCACCGCCTGCGCCCCGATGGTGGCGATGGCTGCGCCCGCCACGTTCATATCCAGCACCGCCACCAGCACAAGGTCGCCCACGATGTTGACCACGCAGGCGATGCCCACGAACATGAGCGGCAGCCGCGAATTGCCCAGCCCGCGGAAGATGCAGCTGATCAGGTTGTAAAATACGATGAACACACAGCCCATGCCGCAGATGCGGATATACTGCGCTGTCAGCTCCACCGCTTCGGCGGGCGCCTGCATCAGCACCGCGATTTGCTCCGCAAAGCCGATCAGCGCCACCGTCAGCACCGCCGACACCACCAGGAAAAAGGCAACCGCACGCCCGATCAGCCGGCCGATGCGCTCATTCTGCCGCTCACCCAGGTAGCGGCCGATGAGAATCATCACACCCGCCGCCAGCTGGCTGAGGACAAAGGTGACCAGGTTCATGATGCTGCTGCCCGTGGATACGCCCGATATGCCCGCGTTGGTGCCGAAATGGCCCACCACCAGCATGTCCACGGCGCCGTACATGGCCTGCAATATCTGCGCCCCCAGTATGGGAATCATAAACTGCATCATCTTGCCAAAGATGCTGCCGCTGGTAAAATCCTGTTTGCCTTCCACGGCGGATACCTCCTTACCATCCATCAGTGCTTGCATTTCATTTTAAACCCTGTTATTATAACGGAGTCAATAGGAGGAATGCTGTGAACGACCATTTTACCATCAGCAAATTCGCCAGGCTGCGGGGCATCGACATCAATTCCCTGCGCTACTATGAACGCCTGGGCATCCTTGTCCCAGCCTATACCGACCCCCGTACCCGCTACCGCTATTATACCGTGGAACAGCTCTCGGCGCTGGATATGATCCTGCTGTGCATCAACCTGGGCGTGCCGCTCCGGGAGCTGAAGGGCTATTTTGACGAAAGCGGCCGCTTTCAGAACCGGGCCCTGTTTGAGGAGGGCAAACGGCGCACGCAGGAAAAAATCCGCGAGCTGGAGGGCAGCCTGCGCAGCATCGAGCACACGCTGACGTTTTTGGAGGACACGGGCCGCTATACGCAGAAAAACACGCCCTACTGCCGTCCCATTCCGCGCCGGCGGCTGGTGACGGCGCCGTACGGGGGCGGCCTGAGCGATATCAACGCGATGGAGACGGCCTTTGCCACGCTCAATACGTACGCGAGGGAACGGCAGCTCTTCCCCGTGCTGCCCATGGGCATACTCAACCGCTTTACCGGCGGACGCTTTTTGCGCGCCGTGTACTGGGAAATCTCCGAGCCGCTCAGCGCGGACGAGCGCATCGTGGAGCTTCCCGAGGGATCGTACCGGTGCGTGCAGGCGGACTGGCAGCCGGGGGAGGATATGGAGGCGCTGCTGCGGCGGTATTTTGACCTGCGCGACGGGGATGCGGTGCTTGTTTCCAATCTGGGGCAAAGCCGGCTGGAGCCCGAAACGCGCACCTTTGAATTGCAGCTGCTTAGCGGCGGGGCGGACGGGGCGCGGCAGCGGTTCGCCGGCCTGTAACACTTGCGCGCCGGGCAGGAATCCGGCAGCGCAGCGGCGAAATTCCCTAGGAAACCAACATCAGAAGGAGCGCTTGGCGGATGAAATGCCCGAATTGCGGAAAATGGAATCAGGCCAGCCTGCCGCACTGCATTTACTGCGGACAGGAACTGCCCAACGACGCCTACGGCCCCCAGGGCGTGCCGGCCTGGCAGCTGGAGCTGGAGGACAGGGACCGCAAGAACAGTTATGTTCGCATAGATGAATCGGGTCAGGAAGAAACCACCAGCGACCCGCGCGATACTTTGGCCAGCGAGATGGCGGACCTGAAATCCCGCAAGATCACAGGCGAGCAGAAGCAGCGCATGCTGCGCGAGGAAGCCGCCCGGCGCGGCATGGCGCCGTCGGGGCGCTCGGTGCGCACCACCAGCAACCGCGGCACCTTCTTTTCTGCCTATGACGACCCCGACACCACCCTGCGTCCCGTGGCGCCGGAGCTGGTGGAGGAGAGCGAGGTGGCGCCCGACGCCAGGCGCGTGGTGCCGGTCAAGTACCGCACCACCTACTCCCCCTCCCAGCCGGAGGATGAGGTATACGGCTACGGCAACACCCGCCGCATCGTCAACATCCAGCACCCGGACGAAAGCGAGACGGTGTACGACGGCTATCACGATACCAGCGCGTATTTGCCGTCGTTTGCCAATCAGGACGAATACGAAAACTCCATGCGCCTCAAAAACGCCGCCCTCAGCCGCAAGCCGCGCCGCCACAGCGGCAGGCGCATCCTGCGCTTTGTGGTGCTGCTGGGCATGCTGGGCGTGGCGGGATGGCTGGCGGTGGCGTTCGTCGTCCCCATGTTCACGGCAGATCAGAATGTGGACGAACGCACCGCCGTGGTCATTCCCACCATCCGCGACGACATGGCGGCCCACACCGTGACCATTCCCGGCGAGGACGGGCAGCGCATCACCATCCGCGAGCTGCGCACCTCGGCCATCGTGACCGGGGGCATCGCCACCTTTGATATCCTGGACCACGTCTGGTATGACAACTACGAGGACTATCTTCAGGATACCATGACCGTGACCCTCACGCCCTATGTCATCACCGATTCGGGCAAGCAGCAGGCGCTGGAGCCCATTCACTACGAGATCGACATCCCGCTCTCGCCCATCGAGCTCAGCACGCCCGACAGCCCCTACCAGGTCGTGAGCACGGCCCTGTACAACATTGTCTTTTATGTGCGCGAGGGCAGCACCGTCACCATCAATGGCGAGGACTACAGCGACCTGGTCAACACCGAGGGCGGCAAGGTCAGCTACAACGCCACCGTGCAGCCCATCGGCGAAAACAATTTTGAAATTCGCGTGCGCAGCCAGTATTGCCGCGAAAACTCCCTCACCGTGACCCTCTACCGCGAGAAACAAGAGATACCGCTGGACCTGGCCAGCGATATCGGCAGCACCAACGACGACGGATTCATGACCGTGCGCGGCACCACGCTGCCCGGCGCGGTGGTGAAGGTGCTTTCGCCCTATACGGATTTGGATATCACCAATACCGCCGTGGACGGATCGTTCAGCTTCGTCGCCAAGTTTGACAAAATCGGCGAAAACACCATCGTGATCACGGCGGATTATCCCGGCAAGTCGACCACGCGTGTGGAGCATATCGTCACCTATGTGCCAAACGTCGATATCTATTCGCGCAAGGCCTGGAGCATGAAGGATATGTACACCAATTACATGGATAACCTCAGCACGCGCGTGGCCAATCAGCAGATCTACATCTGCCAGAAGGCCATCGTCACCTCCATCGAAACCACCAAGCCGCAGCGCGCCTTTGTGAACGTGGGTACGGAGGAGTCGCCCATGCTGGTGTACGTGGAAAACGGGTCCCGCACCACCTGGGAGGTGGGCAAGTGCTAC
>USFL01000042.1 GCA_900553905.1 uncultured Eubacteriales bacterium
CCACAGTCGGGTTCTCTTTTGTGTGGCTGCTGTTACCTATGTATTGTACCGCAACTTTTTTGAAAAACCCGCCAATACCCCTGGAAACCACGCCGCACGCCGTTTCCGCACTTGACGGGCCGTGCGGCGGCGGATATAATACGCATATGTGTCATCAAAATTGCGCGTGGGCGGGGAGGGCTTGGCTGTGCGAAAGGCGCTTGGGATAGCTGCGATAGCCGGGCTGTTTCTGCTCTTGCTCAGCGCGCTGGTGGTGACTTCGCCTCAGGAAGGCATGCCCGCACGGCGGATGGAGCCGCCCACGGTGCCGCCGGATGCGGCGGTGGTTGCCTTGGCCTCGCCCGACGGCACGCTGGCCGTTCGGGCAAATCCCGGTCCGCAGGGAACCCGCATGGATGCCCGGCTGGATGCACCGCCCATGGACGGGCTCAAACGCCAGCCGGAGGGTCGGCACGACGCCAACGGCCGTGTCCTGACCGCACCGCGGTATGCGCAGAGCGTCTATCAGGTGTTCCGGGCGGAGCTGGCGGGCGGATGAAGCCCGCGCTGCCGCGTGTTTCCGCAGAAATCCCCAAATTTGAAAACGGAAGGATGGTTGACATACCATGAAGGTCAACAATCGCCGCCGCGTGAAGATGAGCAAGCGGACCTCCGCGATCATCGTGCTGTGCGTGGCGCTGGTGCTTACGCTGGCCGTGGGCTATCTGGGCTTCAACGGCACATGGCTGGATAGCCGGGGGCTGTACAAGCTGCTGCCCTGGCTGCCCACCTCCGATGTGGACAACTGGCCGCAGTCCATCGCTCTGGGCCTGGACCTCAAGGGCGGCGTGTATGTGGAATATGAAGCGACGATGAGCGATGAAATGCGCGAGGAGGGCTATGACTTCGGCACGCTGCTGAACTCCACCATGAGCATCATCGCCAACCGCCTCACCGAAAAGGGCTATCCGGAAGCCACAGTGAGCCAGCTGGGCCAGACCGGCATCCGCGTGGAGATCCCGGATGTAACCGACCCCGCAGCCGTGCTGGACCTGATTGGTTCGCCGGCAAAGCTGGAGTTCCTCGATCCTGACGGTAACGTATTCATGGAGGGCCGCCACCTGCAGTCCGCCACCCCCATCACCAATACCGAGACCGGCATGCCCGCCATCAGCTTCCGCCTGACCAGCGAGGGCGCGGAGATCTTCGGCGACATGACCGCCCAGTCCATCGGCAAGACCATCACCATCCAGTTGGACGGCGTCGTGCTCATGAGCCCCACCGTCAACGAGGCCATCTACGGCGGCGATGTGATGGTGACCGGCAGCTTCACTGAGGAACAGACGCAGGACATCTGCCTCAAGTTGCAAAGCGGCGCGCTGCCTCTGGATCTGCGCCAGGACAAGCTGGATACCATCTCCGCCACGCTGGGCATCGACGCGCTTTCCACCAGCATTACGGCGGCCATCATCGGCATTCTGATCGTCATGCTCATCATGCTCGTGCGCTACCGCATGTGCGGCTTGGTGGCTGACTGGGCGCTGTGCGTGTACATTATCCTCCTGTTCCTCTTCATCGCCGTCGTTCCCGGCATCCAGCTCACGCTGCCCGGTATTGCAGGTATCATCCTGGGCATCGGCATGGCGGTGGACGCCAACGTGGTCATCTTCGAGCGCGTGATGGAGGAGGTCCGCCTAGGCCGCCCGATGATTCACGCAGTGCGCATCGGCTTCAAAAACGCCATGAGCGCCGTGCTCGACGCCAACGTGACCACCATCATCGCCGCCGTAGTGCTGCTGTTCTATGGCACCGGCTCGGTGCAGGGCTTTGCCACGACGCTGCTGCTGGGCGTAATCACCAGCATGATCACGGCCATTGTGGTCACGCGTTTCCTGCTCACGCGCTTTGTGCGCGTGTTCCATGAGCCCAGGCTGTTTGTAGCGGTTAAACCCGCCGCAGACGCCGCTGTTGAAGGGGAGGCGAAGTAATATGAAAATTCAGAAGCGCGCCCGTGCCTGCCTGTGCGTTTCCGCCGCCATCCTGGTGATCGCATTGGTGATGTCCTTGATGGGCTACGGCATCAACTACGGCATTGACTTCGCAGGCGGCCTTAACATTCAGTACAACATGGGCGCCGCCTTTGATCAAGCCGATGTGGAAACCGCCCTGCGCAACCAGGGTATCACCCAGTTCACGATTTCCTCTTCCGGCGCGGAGGGACATGTGGTGCAGATCCGCGTGCCCACGCTCAGCGGCGATGAGGAAATCCAGAACCTGCAAAACGGCCTGGAGGCCGAGCTGTCCCAGATCTACCCCGACATGGATACCGAAACCGCCACCGCCAGCTACGTCGGCCCTGTCGCGGGCGCCACGCTGGTGCGCAACGCGGTGATCAGCGTGCTGCTGGCCTCGGCGCTGATGCTGGTGTACATCGCCCTGCGGTTCGACTTCGCGTCCGGCCTGGCGGCGGTTATCGGCCTCTTGCATGACGTGCTCATCATGATCGCCTTCATGGTGATCCTGCGCAGCGTAATTCAGATGAATTCATCCTTCATCGCGGCCATGCTGACCATCGTCGGCTATTCCATCAACAATACCATCGTCATCTTCGACCGCATTCGCGAGAACAACAAAAAGCCCGCGTATGCCGGCATGATGCGCGAAGAGGTGGTTTCCATCTCCGTGCGTGAGAGCCTGGGCCGCACCATCAACACCACGCTGACCACGCTGGTGACGATTGTGACCCTCTACATCCTGGGCGTGGACACCATCCGCGAGTTCAGCCTGCCCATCATCGTGGGCATCCTGGCGGGTGCCTACAGCGCCAACATGATCAACGGCTATGTCTGGGCCGCCCTGGAAGAGATGCGTCTCGCCCGCAAGGGTCAGAAGAAGCTCAAGGCCAAGAAAGCCTGATCCATCAAACAGGCGCCCCTTCGGATGAAATCCGTCCGAAGGGGCGCCTTGCAATCTGACAGGGTTTGACAGGACCTGGGCAATTTCGTATAATGAACGACGGTATGATTTCTGCTGTGGGAGCGTATGCGCGATGAGCTTTGCGTCATTGACCTTTCTGGTGTTTCTGCTGGGCCTGATGCTGGTCTATTTCCTCGTGCCCGGCCGTGCGCGCTGGGGCGTGCTGCTGGCGGGAAGCTATGCGTTCATCGCCGTCTCAAGCCCGCACACGGCCGTATATCTGCTCCTGGCCACGGCGGCGGCGTTTCTGGCGGCGCTGAAAATCCAAAGCGTGCAGTCTGCCTTTGCGGCCCGCTCCGGCCGGGAGGCATGGACGGCCGGGGAAAAGCGTGCGCGGCGGCGCGCATGCCAGAGAGAAAAGCGGCTGTGGCTCGCGCTCGCGCTTTCGGCGGTGTTTGGGATGCTGCTGGTTTTGAAGTACGCCAACTTCGCCATCGACAACCTCAACGCCCTCCTGGGCCCGGCGGGCGGCTTGCGCCGGGTGGAGTGGCTGCTGCCCCTGGGCATCTCCTTTTACACCTTGCAGGTCAGCGGCTATCTCATCGACGTCTATCGCGGCAAATACGCGGCCGACCGGCATTTTCTGAAATTCGCGCTCTTTGCCTCCTGGTTTCCGCAGCTCGTGCAGGGACCCATCAGCCGCTACGATGCGCTGGCTGCCCAGCTTTACGAGGGCCATGCCTTCGACTGGCGCAGGATGAAATCCGGAGCGCTGCGCATGCTGTGGGGATATTTTAAAAAGCTGGTCATTGCGGACCGGCTGGCGCTGGTGGTGGAGCCGCTGTTTACGGACTTCGCGGGGCAGGGCTACGCGGGCGCGTACATCTGGGCGGCCGCCGTGCTGTATACCTTTCAGATCTACGCGGACTTTTCCGGCGGAATGGACATCGTGCTGGGCATGTCAGAGATCTTTGGCATTCGCATGACGGAAAACTTCCGCCGCCCGATATTGGCCGGCAGCGTCGCCGAGTTCTGGCAGCGCTGGCACATCACGCTGGGAAGCTGGATGCGCGACTATCTGTTCTACCCGCTGGCCCTGTCGGGACGCTTCAACCGGCTGGGCAAACGGCTTCGCAGGCGCTTTGGCCCCTATGTGGGCAAGGTTGCGCCCGCGGTGCTGGCGTCCTTCATCGTCTTCACCTGCGTGGGCGTGTGGCACGGCGCAGAGTGGAAATACGTGGTCTACGGCTTTTATCAGGCCCTGTTCGTCTCCACGGCCACGCTGCTGGAACCCTTCTACGCCCGGATGCGCAAGGGACTGCATGTGCGGGAAACGAGCGCGGGATTCCAGGCGTTTCGGGTGCTGCGCACATTCTTCATCATCATGGTGGGCCGCGTGCTCTCCCGCGCCGGTTCGCTGTCGGATGCGCTGGCCATGCTGGGCCTGGGCGTGAGCACGTGGAATCCCCAGGTCCTCTGGGACGGCAGCTTCCTGGCCTTTGGCGTGACGGCGGCGGAGTGGGTGGTGCTGGCGGTGGCCGTGGCGGCATGGATGGCGGTGGACGCGCTCAACGAGCGCGGCGTCGTGGTCCGGGAGCGGCTGGAGGCGCGCGCGCTCCCGCTTCGCTGGGCGGCCTATATCCTGGGCGCGATGATCGTGCTGATCTTTGGCGTCTATGGTCCGGGATTTGATGCGGCCAGCTTCATCTATGGCGGATTCTGACGGGGAGGGGCTCGGGTGCAGATCAGCGTATTGGAATACCTGGAGCGGACGGCGCAGGCCTATCCCGACAGGGCGGCCTTTTGCGACGAGAACGGCGCTTTCACCTTTTCGCAGCTGAGGCGGGCCGCGCGCGGCGTAGGCAGCGCGCTGGCAGCGCTGCCCGGCGGCGTGATGCGCAAGCCCGTCGCTGTTTTTGAGTCGCGCAGGGTTGAGACGGTGGCGGCGATGCTGGGGGTGCTCTACGCCGGGGGCTTTTATGTGGCGCTGGACCCTGAACTGCCCAAAGAACGGCTGGAAGCCATTCTTGGCCGAGTCAGGCCCGCGGCGGCAATTCGAATGGAGGAAGCGCCGGTAGAGATGAATGGGCCGGTGTTGGCCTATGCGGGGGCGGCTGCCCATGCCGAGGACGACCCGGCGCTGGAGGCTGCCGCACGGGACATGACCGACCAGGACCCTGTGCAGGTGCTTTTTACCTCCGGTTCCACGGGCGCGCCCAAGGGCGTGGTCATCAGTCACCGGGCCGTCATCGACTATATCGACGCCTTTGCGCAGGTCGCCCGCCTCACGCGGGACGATGTGCTGGGCAGCCAGGCGCCGCTGGACTACGTAGCCGCCCTGCGCGATATCTACCTGCCGCTCAGGGAGGGCGCGTGCTGCGCGCTTCTGCCGAAAAAGCTGTTTTCCCTGCCCGGCCGGCTTTTTGAGGCGCTGGACGCCTATGGGGTGACGACGCTGTGCTGGGTGGTGTCCGCGCTGTGCATCCCGGCGAAGATGAACGCCTTTGCGGTACGGGTGCCGCGCACGGTCAACAAGGTCTTTTTCACCGGCGCGGTCATGCCGGCAAAATACCTGCGCATGTGGCAGCTGGCCCTGCCCGGCGCGCGGTTTGTCAACCATTACGGCCCCACGGAGATCACGGCCAGCTGCACCTGGGCCGAGGTGGACCACCTCGTGGAGGAGGGCGAACGCCTGCCCATCGGCAGGCCGTTCCGCAACACCCGCATTTTTCTTCTGGATGACGACGGGAGGGAGGTAACCCGTCCCGGCGAGACCGGTGAAATCTGTGTGGCAGGCTGCGGCCTGGCGCTGGGCTACTTTGGAGATGTGGAGCTGACGGAAAAATGCTTCGTGCAAAATCCGCTCAATCCCGGCTGGCCAGAGCGCATCTACCGCACGGGCGACTATGCGCACCGCGATGCAGACGGCGTTTTGTGGTTCCATGGACGGCGGGACAGCCAGATCAAGCTCATGGGCCATCGCGTGGAAATGGACGAAATCGAACTGACGGCCCGCGCGCTGCCGGGCGTGGAGGAAGCCTGCTGCTTTTTTGAGGAGGACAAGGAACGGCTGCACCTGTTTGTGCAGGGCCCGGTAACGCAGGCAGAGGTCTTTGCGGGGCTCAAGGAGCGTTTGCCTGCATTCATGATTCCGCGCCGGCTGACGGTGGCGGAGGCCTTTGCTCTGCTGCCCAACGGCAAGGTGGACCGAAAAGCGCTTCGGGCGCAGATGGAGGCGCAGGCCCATGGAACGCATTGAAACAGCCGAGGCGCTGGCCGGGCTGATGAATGCCGCCCGTCCCCGCTGGAGCAACTGCTACCGGCTGCCGGAGGACCTGCACAAGGCCGTGGAGGCGGGGCGGCTCTATGCGCACCGCCAGCCGGGCGCGCTCATGCTGCTGGAGGAATGGCCGGACGTGTTCCAGGTCTGCGCGCTGGTGTATGACGTCGCGGCTCCCTGCGAGGCGCCCTGCGTTGCAAAGCCGTTGCTGGCCGAATGCATAACGCGCGGCGGCCCGGTCGAGCCGGGCTTTGCGGCCTTCTGGGCCGGGCTGGGCATGCGGCCAGCCGGCACGCGTCGCATGCTGGAAAACACTCATCCCGCAGGGGCTTCGCGGCCGGCGCGCTTCCCGGTGCAGGCAGCGGACGCGGCGCGCCTTAAGGAGGCCAAAATGCTTTTTGCCGATAGCCTGGAGCGGCTTACCGTGCGTCTGCCCTGGCGTATGGAGGAGAGCGACGTGCTATGCGCCCTGGATGATCAGGGGAACCTTGCGGGTGCGCTGCATTTTTCGCACGAACGGGGCGTGGGCACGCTGGAACATCTGGCGGTGCGCCCCGATTTGAGGCGCAGAGGCGTTGCCGGCACGCTGATGGCGCGGTGGCTGGAGCTGCCCGTTGGCGCGCGCCGGCGGCTGTGGGTGCTGGAAGAGAACCTTCCCGCTGCGGCCCTCTACGAACGCTGGGGCTTTGCAGATACAGGGCGGCGATGCCATTCGCTGCTGCGCACATGATGAAAGGAGACGAGACAATGGACAGGATTCTTCAGATTCTCGCGGAGCTCAGGCCGGACGTGGATTTCACCCTTGCGCAAAACCTGATCGACGACGGCGTGCTGGACTCCTTCGACGTGGTTTCCCTGGTGTCGGAGCTTTGCGACGCCTTTGAGGTCAGCATCAGCGTGGACGACCTCACCCCCGAAAACTTCAACACGCCTGAGGCCATGCTGGCCCTGGTGGAAAGGTTGCAGAACGAATGAGCGTCTCCAGAGAAAAGCGTCGGGGCGGCTTGCGCTGGGGGAGGGCGCTGGCGTTCTGCGTGCTGTTTGCATGCGTGTTTCTGGCTGCGCAGTACGTGCTGCTCAAAAAGTATGAGCCGGCTGACTGCTGGCCTCAGCGTTTTGCCGATTATGCCGCCGAGCCTGCGGGCTCGATCGACATGGTGTTTTTGGGGTCCAGCCAGAGCTACTGGGGCACATCGCCCATGATCCTGTGGAACGAGGTGGGTATCGCCTCCGTCAACATGAGCGGCATCATGCACCATCACACCATCGTCTACGAACAGCTCAAGGCCCTGCTGGAAATGAACACGCCGCCCAAGTACGTGGTCTTTAACCCCTCGTCGCTGCTGTCCACCTACAAGGCCGGAGAGGAAAAGCTCCAGCCTGTCTATGAGCAGTTCATCTACACCCTGCCCACGCTGGGGCAAAAGATCAGCGCCTTCCGCGCCATGCTGGAGGAGGGCGAGGGCACGGTGGACGTGGCCAGTTTCCTCTTTCCGCTGCTGCGGTACCATTCCCGCTGGCAGGAGCTGACGGCGGAGGACTTCCTTCTGCCCTCCTACTGGGCGCAGCAATACCGGCCCTGGCTCAAGGGACAGATGCCCATGATGGAGAGCATCAACATCACCGAGTTCGTGGAAAGCGAGGTTGTCAACCCCGGTCCTGTGGAGCTGGTGCCCGAAAGCGTGGAGGGTTGGCTCAAAATCTTTGAGCTGTGCCGCGAAAACGACATCACCCCGATTGCGCTCATCCTGCCGCGCTTTGACGGCTTCTTCACCGGCGCGCCCGTGGAGGCCCTCACGTCGTTTCTTGATGAAAACGGCGTGGCCTACATCAACTACATGGACGAGGTCACCCTGGCCGAAATGTCCTGGGATTACCGGCGCCATTTCAAGGACCGCGAGCATCTGAGCTTTGTGGGCAGCCTTTATGCCTCCTATGATCTGGCCTGGCGGCTGTACGGGGTGGCCGATTGGGAGGACCATCGCGGCGACCCTGCATATGAGCAATGGGATCTGGACCGTGACCAGTTTTTCGAAACCTACCGCGCCGAGATTGAAGAGGCGCTGGGAAGCGATTACTACGAATTTGCCATGATGGAATGACAAACGGCCCCGGAGGAACCGTATTTCCTCCGGGGCCGCTCTTTGGCCCTCTTACAGCGCCAGGCGGTAGATGGCTTCGCAGTCCGCGGGCTTGAGGGGCACGAACTGACCCAGCGTGCCGCCCGCCATGGCCACGGCGCGCTCGGCCATGCGGCCGAAGTCCGTATCGCCGATGCCGTTCTCACTTAGCGTGGTGGTCAGGCCCAGCGCACGATAGAACGCCTCCAGGCGGCGAATGCCCTCGGCGGCATCCGCGGCGTCATCGCCGCTGTCGGGCACGTCAAAGACGCGGCGGCCAAACTGCGCCAGCTTGGCCTCGCCGCCGTGGGCCAGCGCGTATTTCATCCACGCCGGGAACACGATGGCCAGCCCCGCGCCATGGGCGATGTCGTAGAGCGCGCTGAGCTCGTGCTCCAGCTTGTGGCTGGCCCAGTCGCCCACGCGCCCGGTCTGGAAAAGCGTGTTGTGCGCAAGGCACCCCGCCCACATGATCTCGGCCCGCGCATCGTAGTTTCCCGGGTCCTGCATCACGATGGGGACGTTATTCACCACGGTCTTGAGGGCGCCCTCGGTCATGCGGTCGATCAGCTCCACATGCGTGACGCGGGTAAAGTAGCGCTCCATCATGTGCGCCATGATGTCCACCGCGCCGCAGGCCGTCTGGAAGGGCGGTAGCGTATAGGTGAATTCGGGGTTGAGAATGGAGAACTTGGGGAAGTTCAGCGGCGTG
>USFL01000043.1 GCA_900553905.1 uncultured Eubacteriales bacterium
AAGGCACATAGCTGTAGTCCAGCGGCGCGCCGTCATCGTCCGGGCTGCGGAAAAACACGGGACGAACGTTCATGCTGTTTCCTTTCAGAAGATGAATTCCGGCTTGCTCCACTCCATATAAAGGGCATGCACCTCACGGCGCAGCTCCTCGATGGGCTTGTCGGTATGAATGATGATATCGCTGCGGCGCTCCTTCTCCGAAAGCGGCCACTGGCTGTGAATGCGGCGCAGGGCCTGCTCGCGATCCAGGCCGCTGCGGGTCTTGAGGCGTTCGATCTGCTTTTCTTCGGGCGCGGAGGCGCACACGGTCACATCTGCCAGGCTGCTCAAGCCCGTCTCAAAAAGCAGCGGCACATCCAATACAACGACCAGCACGCCCATTTTCCGGCAGGTTTCGATCTCCTCCAGCATGTGCTTCTGAATCAGCGGATGCGTGGCGGCGTTGAGCCGCTGCAGCGCGTCCTCGTTTTGAAACACGATGGAGCTGAGCACCGGGCGGTTGAGCGTGCCGTCCGGATAAAAGACAAATTCGCCGAACGCCTCCTCAATCAGCGGCAGCGCGTCGCCCCCCGGCGCGGTGAGCTGGTCGTTGATGGCGTCCGCATCCACGATGGACGCGCCCATGCTTTTTAAAAGGCTTGCGATGGTGGATTTTCCGCAGGCGATACCGCCGGTCAGGCCGATGATCTTCATTTGCAGAACCCCTTTCTATGCTTGATCCGGAAAACCGCCTTTCCGGAATCAGTGCGCCTTTTCCCAGTCGCTGCCGCGCGATACCTCGGCCAGCAGCGGCACCTTGAGGCTGACCACGCCCTCCATGGTGCTCTGCACCAGCTTGGCGACCTCGTCCGCCTCGCCGACGGGGCATTCCACCACCAGCTCGTCGTGCACCTGCAAAATCAGCTGCGCGCGGTAGCCGCCCTCCTCCAGCCGTCGGGCCACCTGCACCATGGCCAGCTTGATGATATCCGCCGCCGTGCCCTGCACGGGCGTGTTCATGGCGGCGCGCTCGCCGAAGCTGCGCACGTTGCGGTTGGGGCTGGCCAGCTCGAACAGCTCCCGCCGGCGTCCGAAGAGCGTTTCGGCATAACCCAGAGCGCGCCCCTTCTCCACGCACGCGTCCATAAAGGCGCGCACGCCGGGGTAGCGCTCAAAATACGTCTTGATGAACCCGTCGGCCTCCCGCCGGGTGATGTGCGCGTTGCGCGCCAGGCCAAAGCCGCTGATGCCGTACACGATGCCGAAATTGACGGCCTTGGCCGAGCGGCGCATCTCGGGGGTGACCTGGTTCATGGGCACGCCGTGGATCTCCGCGGCCGTGCGGGTATGAATGTCCTGCCCGCGCTGGAATGCGTCGCACATGGCGGGGTCGCCGCTCATGTGCGCCAGCACGCGCAGCTCGATCTGGCTGTAATCCGCGTCCAGCAGCACGTTTCCCTTGCCCGCCACAAAGGCGCGGCGAATTTCGCGCCCCTCCTCGGTGCGGATGGGGATGTTCTGCAAATTGGGTTCCAGGCTGGAGATGCGGCCCGTGACGGTGGCGGTCTGGTCAAAGGTGGTATGCACGCGCCCGTCGCTGCCGCGCAGCTTGGTCAGGCCCTCGATATAGGTGCTCTGCAGCTTGGCCATCCTGCGGTAGCGAAGAATCGGCTCGATGATGGGGTGGTAGGGGGCCAGTCCCTCCAGCACCTCGGCGGTGGTGGAATACCCGCTCTGGCTTTTCTTCTGCGGCGCAGGCAGGCCCAGCTTGTCAAAGAGCACCTCGCCCAGCTGCTTGGGGCTGTTGAGGTTGAACTCGCCCACGCCTGCGGCGGCATAGACGGCGGCGCGGCATTCCTCGATCTCGCGGCTGAACCAGGCGCTCAACTGGCTGAGAACGCCCTCATCCACCAGAAATCCCACGCGCTCCATGTCGAACAGCACGCGGGTAAGCGGCTGCTCCATATCCCGAAGCAGCGCCTCCAGGCCGCGCGCCTCCAGGCGCTTCTGCTGCCTTAGGAACAGCGCGTACACGTCGTATGCGGTGGGGGAGTCGATCGCGGCCCCGCCGTGCTCGGCGGCCAACGAAAGGGGCAGGGAATAGTCCTTCTGCGCAGTGTGCAGCAGGTAGGCGGCGATCATGGTATCATGCTTCACCGAGGGCAGGGGCAGGCGGTAGCGGTCCAGAAGCCGCCACAGCGCCTTGGCGCCGTGCACCACGAAGGGCGCAGCGGAAAACAGTTCCTTCAGGGAGCCATAGATCTGATCGTCGTACAGCCCTGCGCCGGTGAGGTCGCGCAAAATGGGCATGCGCCGCAAAAGCATGTCCGGGGCCAGCAGCGTGATGTCGTCCTCCGTCTGGCACAGGGCCAGCCATTCGGGCTTTTGCCTGAGCAACGCCTCTGCGCCCGCAGCGATTTCCTCCGCCGCGGTCCAGACGGTTTCGCCGGCCAGCGGCGGGGGGAGGGGCAGGTCCTTCTCCGGCTCCACGGCCATTACAGCGGGCGCGGAAGACGGCTTGGCGTCCTTTCCGGCGGCGCGGCGGCTGGCAGCGGTGCTGCGCGCCTCCACCTGCGTGGGCGCGGGAGTTTCTCCGCCCAGCAGGGCGGCGATGCTGCGGCTGATGGTCTTGAGCCCATAGCGCTCCAGAAGGGGAGCGCCCGAAGCCATCTCGTCCCAGCGGCAGCGCTCAAAGTCGATCTCCAGAGGCGCGCTACGGCAGATGGTGCCCAGCTCGCGGCTGAGCAGCGCCAACTCGCGCCCCGCGCGCAGCTTCTCGCCCAGCTTGCCCCGCACCTGGTCCGCATGCTCCAGCACGCCGTCCAGCGAGCCGTATTCGGCGATGAGCTTGAGCGCCGTCTTTTCCCCGATACCTGGAATGCCGGGAATATTGTCGCTGGCATCGCCCATGAGGCCCTTCATGTCGGGCACCTGCGCAGGGGTAAAGCCATAGGTGTCATAGACGCCCTGCGCGTCCAGCCGCAGGCTTTCGGTGATGCCCTTGCGGGTGAGGATGATCTCCGTCTCCCCGCCTACCAGCTGCAGGCTGTCGCGGTCGCCCGTGAGTACATAGGCGTGGATGCCCCGCTCGTTGGCCAGGCGCGCGGCGGTGCCCAGCAGGTCGTCCGCCTCATAGCCCTCCAGCTCGCAGATGCGCACGTGCATGGCTTCCAGCATCTCCCGCACCAGGGGCAGCTGGGGCCGGAGCTCCTCCGGCATGGGCTTGCGGGTCGCCTTGTACCCGTCGTAGAGCGTGTGGCGGAAGGTGGGGGCGTGCATGTCCATCATCACGCACAGCCCATCCGGGCGGTAATCGCCCAGCGCCTTGATCAGCATGCTGAAAAAGCCGTGCACGGCGTTGGTATAGGTTCCGTCCGGAGCGGTAAGGAGCGGAAGGGCGTGAAAGCCCCGAAAAATCAGGCTATACCCATCCACCAGCATTACCGTCTGCTTGCGCGCTTCGCTCATGAGACCTCCATCGGGGCGGCACGGCCGGCACGCCCGGGTTTGTTCTACCTTTTATTATACCACAGGTGTGAATTGGCAAACAAGGCATGCGGGCCGTCCGCTTTTGTCTGAAACGTAAAACTTATCCACAAAGCGGGGTTTTCGTGACAAAGACAAGGTTTTTTGGTATACTGATTGCTAACGGTTTGACAGGCGAGGCAAAAGACCGTTTGCACGAAGGAGGAAGGGCGCGTGACAGACGATCTCCTGTTCTTTTTTGACCGCGAGCCGCTGGGTCTGGCCCTGTTCGAGCTGCTCTATGAACAGGCCATGACGCGCTGGCCCTCCAGCACCCTGCGCGTGCAAAAGACGCAGATCACCTTTTCCGATCCGCGGGGATACCTGTTCGCCTCCCGCCCGCGCAGGCGCGGCGGCGGCCTGATGGTCACCTTCGGTTTGAGCGCGCCGCTTGAGAGCCCACGGCTGTTCGCGGTTGCCAACCCCGCGCCGGGGCGCTACACGCATCATGTACAGGTGGCTGACCCGGCGGACATAGACGGGCAGCTGATGCAATGGATTGCATGGTCCCACGAGGATATGACAACAAGGCAAAGGAGATAGATGGATATGAAGAAACGGCTCTGTTCCCTGCTTTTGGTTCTCCTGCTGCTGCCGGCGGCCGCGCTGGCCGAGGTGGTTGGACGGGAGGGCATGTACGGCGACGAGTACATCCACCGCATCGAGGCGCCCAACGGCCAGGCGCTGTACTACCTCTCCAAAGAAGAGGAAGCGTTTGTATCCTACCGGGACGTGAATTTCGACGGCATGGAGGACATCGTGGTTATCTCTTCCCAGGGCGCCAGCAACACCTGGTTCCTCTTCTTTGTATGGGATGGCGAAAACTATGTGCGCGCCGGCTGGGATGCAGGCGATGATACGGGCCTGCCCAACTATGAGCTGCTGGCCGGAGAAGGGCTCGTGCTGGCCAGCTGCAACGACGGCTGGGCGGGCGGCCTTCACCACCGCTGGCTGTACCGGTGGGAGGGGACCGACCTGCGACTTGTGCGCAGCGCGGTGAGCGAGGAGTACCAGGAGATGGCGGTGGACGGGCAGACCGGCGCCGTTGTCACCACGACCTATAACGACCGCATGTCCGTGTGCGTCATCGAGCCAGGCGACGAAGGCGGCCAGCGCGTGCTGTGGGAGGGTATCGTCACCCAGGAGCAGGCGGCCAGCGACCCGCAGGCCTTTGCGCAGGAGGAGGCCGCCTTCTGGCAGGGCATCAGCCGCGAGCCCATTTTGTAACTTCTTCCGCAGCGGCCGCGGCTCTGTACGAACGGGGACAAATGGTGTACAATAGGCGTTGAATTGTGTTCTGTTTGAACCGGGAGGGGAGGGACGTTCATGCGCGTCGGGCGGCTGTGCACGCTATTTTGCGTACTGGCGTTCCTGTTCGCCCTCGCGCCCGCTCTCGCCGGGTCCGCCTCCGACGCCGTGACGCAGGATGAGGCCTCCCAGATTGTTCATACGCAAAGCCGCAACGAATACGCGCTGCTCATCGGCGTGGACTATTTCGTGTCCCGTGCGGATACCTACCCCAGCTCCACCAATAACGTCAACGCTATGCAGGAGGTATTCCAGGGCGCACTGAATCCCTTCCGCGCCATCATCGTCCTGCCTGACCCGGTCACCACGGTCGAGCAGCTGACCGCCCTGATTCAAAAGGCATTTGGCGCGGCGCAGGAGGGGGACGTGTGTTATCTGTACCTGTCCACGCACGGGGTGTACGACCCCGCCAGCGGCCAGGAACCGATGCTTTTGCTCAGCGACGGACAGACCGAAAACGGCGTGACTCCCGCCCAGCTGGAAGCGGCCTTCGATGGCATCCTGGGTACGAAGGTGCTCATTTTGGACGCGTGCAATTCGGGCGCGTTTATCGGCAAGGGCCTCCCTTCGCTGCCGGAGGAGGTCCATTTTCTGGGCGATGATTTCAAGGTGCTCACCTCCAGCGGCGCGCTGGAGGAAAGCTGGTACTGGAGTGTGGACGATCAAAACGAAAGCGGCATGGCCGGCCAGGGTTCCTTCTACTTTACGCAGGCGCTGGCGCAGAGCCTGAGCGCGGCTTACGGATACCCCGCGGACCAGAACCGCGACGGCTGCGTGGTGCTCAGCGAGCTATACGAATACCTGGTGCTCAACCATGCCGCCTCCACGCCGCAGGTCTATCCGCAGTCGGATGATTTTGTGGTATTCCGCTATGACGCCTCCCAGCCCCTGCCCACGGGGCTGGCCCGCGCGCCCATCATGGACGTGACCTTTTCGGGCACCACCCTCAGCCGCACGTCCCGGCAGATCACCATTGAATTCATCGCCATGCGCCCGGTGCGCGTGGCTTATCAGGTGGTCTATCAGCGCGATGGCAAATGGGAATTTGATCACGCGCAGCTCATCTATGACGAGGCCGAGCGCTTCACCGCCTACGGCGACCAGCCCGGCGCCATCTCCGCAGGCCGCAAGGTGCGTACCCTCACGCTGGGCGAGCTTGACGAGGGCGTGTACGGCTACGCGATGGTGCAGCTGGTAACCATCGATCAGGGCAAGCTGACGGTGCATGCGGGCCGCGTGATCAGCATTCCGCCGGATACGGCGGACATGACCCTGACCGCCTCCGTAGCCGATACCTTCAACCCCTCCGGGGGCCGCGAGCTGAGCATCTTCATCGGGCATGAATACCCCTGTGCGCTCAGCGTAAGCATCCTGGACGAAGAAGAACAGGTGGTGCACCGCCTGTGCCACCGTCAGAGCACCCGGCCCATGCAGATGAATCCGGAGGGCACGGTGCTCTATTGGAACGGCCGGCTGAAGGACGGCGCCATGGCAGAACCGGGCGTCTACCGCGTGCGCGCGGAAGCCGTGATGAACGATACTACCGTGACGGTGCTTTCTTCGGCGTTTACCATACAGTAAAGGAGGACGCAAACGAATGGCTGACAAATTGATGGTCGTCATCCCCTGCTACAACGAGGAGGAGGTGCTGCCGGAGACCTCGCGCAGGCTCGTGGAAAAAATGACCGCGCTGACCCAAAAGGGCCTGATCTCGCCGGAGAGCCGCGTCCTTCTGGTCGATGACGGCAGCCGCGACCGCACCTGGGAGCTGATCAGCGCCCTGCACAAGGAAAACCCGCTGTTTGAGGGGGTCAAGCTCAGCCGCAACCGCGGGCACCAGAACGCGCTGCTGGCGGGGCTGATGACGGCGCGGGGCCGCTGCGACATGTCCATCTCGATGGATGCCGATCTTCAGGACGATATGGACGCCATGGACCGCTTCATCGAAAAGTACCAGGAAGGGTGCGACGTGGTCTACGGCGTGCGCAACCGGCGCGATACCGATACCGCCTTCAAGCGCGGCACGGCGCTGATGTTCTATCGCCTGATGAAGGCGCTTGGCGTGGACATCACCTATAACCACGCGGATTACCGCCTCATGAGCGCGCGGGCGCTGGAGGCGCTCTCGCAGTTTGGCGAAGTCAATCTGTTCCTGCGAGGCCTGGCGCCCCTGGTGGGCTTTCAGAGCGATGTGGTCACCTACGACCGCAGCGAGCGCTTCGCGGGGGAGAGCAAGTATCCCTTCAAAAAGATGCTGGCCTTTGCCATCGACGGCATCACCAGCTTCTCCGTCAAGCCCCTGCGCCTCATCACCACAGCCGGCGTGATCATCTTCCTCATTTCGCTGCTGATGCTCCTCTACACGCTGGTATCCTGGATTGCCGGGCACGCGGTGCTGGGGTGGACCTCCACGCTGGCCTCCATCTGGCTCATCGGCGGCATACAGCTCCTCTCCCTGGGCGTGATCGGGGAATACACCGGCAAGATCTATAACGAATCCAAGGCGCGGCCCCGCTTCATCATTGACCGGTATCTCAACGACCGGGGCGAAGATCCCGTGGTGGACCGTCGCTGATCAGCAGACAATCCAACAAAATACGCCCCCGGACGCATCGGTCCGTGGGGCGTTCCATTCTTTCAGGGTTACTTTTTCTTTGCCGGCGCGCTCTTGGGCGCGATATCGCCCACGCCGCTGAGCACATAGCGGGGACGGTAGGGGAATTTGCGCATCTCATGCTCGGTGGTCACGCCGCTGAGCACCAGCACGGTATCGATGCCGCACTCCACGCCCGCGACGATATCGGTATCCATGCGGTCGCCGATAATGGCGCATTCCTCCGGCGATACGCCCAGCAGGCTCAGGCCATGGCGCATCATCAGCGGATTGGGCTTGCCCAGGTAATAGGCATTGCGTCCCGTGGCCAGCTCGATGGGGCTCATCAGCGCCTTGCAGGCCGGCACGATGCCGCCCTCCACAGGACCGGTCAGGTCCGGATTGGTACCGATCAGCTTGGCGCCGGCGCGTACCAGTTGCACCGCCCGCTCGATTTTTTCAAAGCTGTAGGCGTGGGTCTCGCCCATCACCACATAGTCGGGATTGACCTCGTTCATGGTAAAGCCCGCTTCGTACAAAGCACCCACCAGACCGGGCTCGCCGATGACATAGGCGCTCCCGCCGGGACATTGCTGCTTGAGGAAGGCAGCCGTGCTTAACGCGCTGGTATAGAAGTGTTTTTCATCCACTTCCAGGCCCAAGCGCTCCAGCTTCTGCTGCAGTTCCTTTGGCGCGCGTTCGCTGGAATTGGTCAAAAACAGGAATTTCTTGTTCTCCCGCTTCAAAAAATCAACAAACTCCCGAACGCCGGGCAAAAGCAGATTGCCGTGATAGATCACGCCGTCCATATCGCAGATGAAGCCCTTCTTATTGCGAAGCGCTTCCAGTGTATAAGCATGCGCCTCCAGGTTGGTAACAGTCATGGACATTCACCTCATTTCTTGGTTTACTGGGGAAAAGTCCCCTGCACATAGTATATCACGTTTCTGGAAAAGAGCAACATGACGTGATATGGTTCAATATTATTCCAATATGAACATTTTTATTCCCGCTGGATGGACCCTTCCTTTGAGCGCAATGTAAAACCTGGATACAAACCTTGACACCTTTCCCGTTTACGTGTTATGCTTCGTTCGTATATTCCTATTTATATTGAGGCGGCGTATTCTGCGCCGCGTGGAGGGGTCTGTCATGACGGAAAACCGGGAACAATTGCGCTTGATCGCGCTTCGCATCCGTGATCTGCGCGACATCTCCGGCCTGAGCGCCCAGGAGGTCGCCAGCCGGGCCGGGATCGATGAGGACGAATACCTGGCCTATGAAACGGGAGAGCGCGATTTTTCTTTTTCCCACCTGTTCAATATCGCCGAGGTGCTGGGCGTGGATATCAGCGATCTTCTGACCGGCGAAAGCCCCAAGCTTCACGGCTATGTGCTCACCCGCCGGGGACAGGGGCTCAAGTTCAACCGCCGCCAGCAGTATGAATACCATCACCTGGCCTACAACTTCCGCGACAAGCTGGCCGAGC
>USFL01000044.1 GCA_900553905.1 uncultured Eubacteriales bacterium
GGGAAGGTGACGCGCCAGGTCCCCTCGGAGGGGATCTCGCACTCGGTCCAGGGAATCACCGATTCGCCGGTGCTCTCCAGCGCCACACGGGCCTTGATCATGGCCTTTGCGGGCGGCACTTGGGAGAAGGCCAGCGGGAGCTCCTGCGAAAGGCGCACCAGATGGTAGGTCCCCTCCAGGCGGATGGGCGCGAAGCCCTCCGGCCCCTGCTGAAAGATTTGCCACGGGGACGCGCCCCGCTCGATGATCACGCCAGCGTTCATAGGCGACGCTCCTTTACGGTCCGCATGCGCGGGATTGGCGGGCGGCGGGGCGGTCCGTCCGCCCCGCCCCGCGGGAGAAGAAACACAGCGCCACGCCCGCCGCCGAAATGGCGAGCCAGGCGGCCAGCACCGCCGTCCAGCCCCCGCTTTCGCTCAAGGCGCCAAAGCCCGTGCTGGCCAGCGCGCTTCCCACGTAGGCGGAGGCGTTGAGCAGGCCGGTGACGGTGGCCATCAGGCCCATGGCGTGGAAGCGCAGCGGCAGCAGGCTTAGCAGCATGGTGCTCGCGCCGGTCATGCAGGTGGTGCTCACGATCAGCATCAGGATGGTGACGGCCACGCTTCCCCGGCCCGCTGCCGTCCAAAGCGCGATGCCCGCGCCGCAGATGGCGAAGGCCGCCGCGGCCGTGGCCGCCTCGCTCCAGCGCAGGCGGTTTCTAAGCCAGTTGAAGGCATACACGCCGCCCAGGTTGACCGGCGGCACAATCATGGTCAGGGCGATGGAGGTGGCGGCGGGGAAGCCGAAGCTCTCCTGTAGATAGGACGGTGCCCAGGTGATGATGCCGTCGCGCAGCAGGCCGTACATCACCGACGCGGCCGCCGCCGGCAGAAGGCACGCCAGCACGCGCAAAGCGCCTCCCGCCTTTTCGGGCGCGTCGTCCTCCTGCCGCTCGCTCATGTCGGGGATGCCGCTCTTTTCGCTGATGCGCTCCAGCGCGCGCATGCCGAAGATCCACAGCGCGCCGCCCGCGGCCATGGCCGCGCCGCCCAGATAGAACGACAGCCGCCACCCCCACGGCGAGGCCACGCACAATACGCACATCAGGTACGCGCCCAGCGTGCCGGCAGGGGTGGTGGTGGAGAGGTTGAGGCAGGTGCGGGCGCATTGCGCGTCCTGCGTCAGGTCGGCCACGGCCTTGATCATGGGCGTCCACACCAGCGATTGCAGCAGGCCGTTGGCCGCCCATAACACAGCCATCTGCCCGGCTGTGCTGCTCACCGCCATGCCCAGATTGACCGCCGCGCCGCCCAGCAGGCCCACGGCCACCAGCAGGCGCGGCCGCAGGCGGTCGGCCAGGAGGCCGCTGAAGAGCTGCGCGCCGCCGTAGCACACGAAGAACGCGCTGGACACCCGCCCCAGCTCCAGCCTGGAGAGGTTTTCGGCCTCGTTGATGGCGGCGATGCAGGCGGTGAAGTTGAGCCGGCCCAGATAGGCGGAAAAGTAGCTCAGCCAGCAGACGGCGAAGAGCAAATAGATGCTGTGATGCGTATAGAGCTTCTTCATGCGCATTCATCCCCTGCGGGAGACGTCGGAGGGGTCAGAGAAAGTACGGGTTCATCCACGCCTTGCGGCCTGCGCCGTCGGTGAGCTGCACCCAGAGGAAGCGCGCGTTTTGGGGCACGGCGTCCATGGGGAACGCGACGTGGGTCAGGTCGTTTGCGGGCGAGAAGGCCCGGTGGATGGGGTTGATGCCCTGCCCCATCACGTGAATGCGGCGAACCGGCGAGCAGTCCAGATGGAACACGCCGTCCTCGATGAAGCAGCCATGGATCTCCGGGCCGGTGGAGGCGTAGAAGGCCATGCGGTCATACGCCTCGATGATGGCCGGATAGCTCAGCTCCGGGGCCTTGAACACCACCCAGCCGCCGCAGGCGTCGTCCTCGCAGCCGCGGCCCTCGTGGTTGTCGTCGGCGGCGATCATGCGGATGGGCCGCTTGAGCATGCGAAGCGCGAGGATGCACTCGTTCTGGCTGTTGCCGTTGTTGTTTTCCAGCTCGGCGCTGTGGTTGTAGATCTCCATGCCGTCGAAGTCGCCATAGGTGAGGAACTCGTCCGGCCCCTCGGCCGACCAGGTGGGATGGTTGTAGTTGACGATGTAGCCGCCACGGTGGAACTCGTCCACCTTGGCGCGGATGGCCTCGCCCGTGTACTGCTCGGCGCGATAGATGGGCACGGGGCGGGCGGGGTCGCGCAGGATGGCGCAGAGATGGCAGGTCTGGTTGAAGTCATGCTTTCTGCCGTAGAGGAAGCTGTCGGTATCCACCTCGATGCCCGTGAGCGCGAGAAAGCGCTCATCGGTGAGGTCGCTGTGATCCACGAGCACGTTGTGGTCGGTGAAGGCCACGACGCTGTAGCCGCCGGCCAGGTAACGCGCCTTCACCTCCTCAGGGGTCAGCCGCCCGTCGGAGAGGGTGGTGTGGCAGTGCAGGTTGGCCTTGTAGCTTCCGCCGGAAGCGGGCAGTAACTCAATTCTGGACATGATAAAGTTTCTCCTTCCGAAATGCCGCGAAGAACGCCGCCCCCCGCCGCTGGGGCAGGGGGCGGCGCCTGTCAGTCTGCCGCCCGGAGGACGGCGGCGCGGAATCAGCCGAAATTCTCTCTCGCTTCGCGGATGGCCTCGTTGACGGCCTCCTCCAGCGCGGGGCCGCCAGCGGCCTCAAACTCGGCGCGGTACTGCTCCCAGCCGGTCTCCACATCGAGCTGGCCGCCCAGCATCTGGGACAGATAGCGGTTGGTAATTTCAAACAGGGTGGTCTGCACCTTGCCCCACTCGGCGTCCAGCGCGGCCAGGCCGTAGTAGGAGGGCAGCTGCACGTAGACGTTGTCCACGAAGGCCTTCACGGTGTCGATGGCGTACTGGTAGCACTCGCGCGCCTCGCCCTCGGCCCAGTCAAGGGTGTTGTCATAGGGGGTGGTCACGGCGTCCCACCAGTCGTTGTTGACCAGGTCCAGCTTCATCTCGCTGGCGCAGAACAGGTAGGAGAACCACATGTAGCGGCAGCGGTCGGGGTTGGGATAGCCGTAAGACTTGTTGATGTTAACGAACTCATCGAGGTTGTAGACCACGGTGTCGCCGTCCATGGTGTAGGTCAGGCCCTCGATGCCGCGGAAGAGCAGGTTCTGGCCCTCTTCGCTGGCCAGGAACTCCACCAGGTCCAGCACGCGGTCGGGATAGGCGCAGCTGGTGGGGATGAAGTAGTGGGCGCCCACGTAGGAGGGCACGTCATAGACACGCATCCAGTGGCCGTCGTTGTCGGTGAGGGCGGTGCCCAGGGTGAGATCGGCCAGGGAGCCGTCGTCGGGATGGGCCTTCATCCAGGAATCGTAGAGCTTCTTGAACTGGGTGTAGTAGCCGTAGCTGTAGCCGTAGGAGGCGAGGGTCTTGTTGTTGAAGGCGGCATAGCCGTCGTCCTCGTCCACCAAAGTGCCCACGCCGTTGTGGATGCCGTCGTTGGCATACATCTCGGCCAGGATCTTCATGACCTCCTTGCTTTCGTCGGAGACGGTCATGAGCGTCCAGTGCTCCTCGTCGGTGCCGATCTTGCTCTCGTCGTCGGGCACGAAGCCGGTCCACATCCAGTCGTAGGTGGCCGGGGTGCGAAGGCTGGTGCCAAGGGGCTTGGCGATGGTGCCGTCGATCTCGGCCCAGTTGGTCAGCTTGGCGTTGTAGGGCCACCAGCCGGAGTAGCCGGCCTCCACGGCCTTCTGGGTGAAGGCCACGAACTCGTCCACGGTCGCGGGCACCTTGCCCTCGTTGACCTCCTCAAGGATGGCGGTGTTGTAGGCCGGCACGCCCGCAAAGGAGGGGTAGGCGCGGGCCGAGAACGAATAGATGGCATACGCCTTGTTCTCGTCGCCGGTGTACATCTTGTTGTACATCTTGTACTCGTCGGTGTTGATGATCTTGTAGAGGATGGGATAGCGCTCCGGCTCGGCGTTGATGATGGCGGCGATGTCGTACACCGCTTCCTCCTCGGCGAACTGGCGGATCTTGGTGGCCTCGCCCCAGGTGGGGAAGAGGTCGGGCGCCATGCCCACGGCCAGCTCGGTGGAGAGCCTGTCGTCATAGCCCTCGATGCCGGTGTCGTATTCCAAAGTGATGTTCACGGCCTGCTCGATGGCCTTCTTGATGGGATCGTTGGCCATGCCCTCCTGGTCGTCCACGCTGTTGGCATACTGCGAAAAACGGATGTTCACCGTCTCACGGGCGGCATTGGCCTGCGGGCCGGTGGCCTCGCCGGATGCGAAGCCCGGCACCGCGAGAACCAGCATCGTCAGGCACATGGCCAGCGCAAGCGCTTTTTTCAGGGTAGTTGTCATGGTTTTTGCTCCTCCTTTTTGATGGGTTGATGGGAATATGTGTGTCAAGCCATGGCAGGCCCGTACAGCCTTACTCCTTGACGGCGCCGATGAGCACGCCCTTGGCGAAGTGCTTTTGCAGGAAGGGATACACGCACATGATGGGCAGCATCGCGCAGATGATGGTCGCCATGCGAAGCGCCATGGGCGGCGGCAGCTGCGCGCCGATATCCACCGCGCCGGTGCGCATCTGCGACATCATGGCCGAGTCGGTCAGCACCCGGCGCAACACCCAGGCGAAGGGCTGAAGCGTGGGCTTGGTGGCGATGTACATCATGTAGCTGTAGTAGTCGTTCCAGAAGCCCACGGCGATGAACAGGCTGACCGCCGCCAGCATGGGCTTGGACAGGGGCAGGATGACCTGGAAGAACACGCGCACGTCGTTGCAGCCGTCGATGCGGGCGGCGTCCTCCAGCTCGCGGGGCACGGAGTAGGAAAAGTAGTTGCGCATGATGATGAAGTACGTGATGCTCAGCCCATAGGGCAGCACCATCACCCAGTAGGTGCGGATGAGCTTGATCTCCATGTAGAGCATGTAGGTGGGGATGAGGCCGCCGGCGAAGAACATGGTAAACACCGTCAGGACGTTTAGCAGCTTCATGCCGGGCACGTACACCTTGCTGACGGCGTAGGCCATGGTGGAAGTGACCAGCACGCTTAGCAGCGTGCCCAGCACCGTCTTGGAGGCGGAAATCCACAGGCTGGTGACGAAGGACGAGTTTTCAAAGATCATCCTGTAGTACTGGAAGTCCACGCCGCCGTTGGGCCACAGCAGGGCCCCGCCCTTGACGAACTGCTCATAGGGCGTGACGGAGGCCACCAGCACGTACCACATGGGATAGAAGCAGATCAGCGCGAAGATGACGCAGAAGCCCACCACGAACACGTCGTAGAAGTTGAAGCCCACGGCCTGCATCATCGTCTTTCTGGGCTGCCGGATGTTGGCATCCTTGACCATCGTTGTTCCCTCCCTTAAAAGATGCCCATGACGTCGAGCTTTTTGACGAACCGGTTGGTGACCACCAGGGCGATGAGGCCCATGACGTTGAGCAGCAGGTTGGCCGCGGTGGACAGCTCGAACTCGCCGCCGCCGCCCAGGCTGATGCGGTAGATGTAGGTGGAGAGCACGTCGCCGGTGTTGAGGACGAAGTTGTTGTAGAGGTTGTAGACCTGGTCAAAGTTGGAGAGGAACAGCTGCGAGATGCTCAAAAGGAACATCACCGCCACGCTGGGCAGAATTCTGGGAATCGTGATGTGAAACAGCATGTCGCAGCGGTTGGCCCCGTCGATGGAGGCCGCCTCGTAGAGCGCCGGGTCCACGCCCGCCACCGCGGCCAGATAGATGATGGTGGAGTAGCCGGCGGTCTTGATGATGTTGGTGATGACCAGAATCCCGCGGAACATCTCCGGCCGCTTCATGAAGTCGATGGCCTCGCCGCCCATGGCCTGGATGACCTGGTTGACCACGCCGCCCACGTCGCCGGGCACCGGGGCCTGCAAAAACACCTGCACCAGGCCAGCGAAGATGACCCAGGAGAGGAAGTAGGGCAGGTAGACGCAGGTCTGCACCACGCTCTTTAAGCGCTTCATCTGCATCTCGTTGATCATCAGGGCCAGAAATACGTTGAAGGTGAAGCCGAAGATGAGGTTGTAGATGTTGATGATGACGGTGTTTTTGAACGCCTGGATGAACGCCGGGTCGGCAAAGAGCTCGCGGTAGTGCGTAAGGCCCACCCAGGGGCTGCCCAAAACGCCCAGGTTCATCTTGAAGTCCTTGAACGCCAGCACCACACCGTACATGGGCGCGTAGCTGAACACCAGCAAAAACAGCAGGCCGGGAATGGCCAGGAGGTAGATGAACCAGTATTTCCTGGCGGCCGTAGAGAACCGAACCAGCAGACTTTCCTTCGGCTCTTTGGAAAAATAGTGGGCCCGTGGGACCCCGGTCTGTCCAGACATACCGCATCCTCCTGACGATAATTATTAGCTAATAAAATTTGTTGACGACGCGTATTTTGCGAACCACTTGACTTTTATTAGGCACTTGTGGCAAAATGGTTCTGCAAATCATCCGTTGCCTATACTATAACAGCAAATCCTTTTGGTGTCAAGCGTAAAAGAAGCTCGAAATCATGTTTTTCCCGATTGCCCCGCAAGGGGCGCCCACGCCCGGCTTTTACTAATAATCACTTAATTATTAGCTGGCCTTTCCCCCATCCTCCCCTATTAAGAAGAAACGCAATGGAAAGAGAGGGCTTCCGTGATGAAGCGAATCGGTTTTATCGGCTTCGGCCTTCGCTCCGAAACCATGCTCAAGGCCTTCCGCGCGCTGGAGGCGGACATCTGCGTGGCCGCCGTGGCCGATCCACGCTATGCGCAGATCGCGCCGGGAATGAAGGACGACCCGTACTTTGCGCACACGCGCTGGTATGAGGACGCAGAGGAGCTGCTCGCCTGCGATGATCTCGACGGCGTGTTCATCGGCACGCGCTGCCCGCTGCATACGCCCCTGGCCTGCCGGGTGCTGAAAACGGGCATGCCCTTGTTTCTGGAAAAGCCCGTGTGTATCAGCCGCGAGCAGTACGAGGCGCTGCGCGAGGCGGGCCGGGGACAGGAAAAGCGCGTGGTGGTGAGCTTCCCGCTGCGCTTTTCCACCATCACCCTTGAAATGGAAAAGCTCGTCCGCAGCGGCAGCCTGGGCCGGCTGACCATGGTGCAGGCGGTCAACAACGTGCCCTACGGCAGCGTGTACTACCACAGCTGGTACCGCGACCCGGCGCAGACGGGCGGGCTGTTTTTGCAGAAGGCCACGCACGACGTGGACTACCTGTGCTTCCTGACCGGGGAAAAACCCGTGTCCGTGTGCGCGGCCACCGCCAAGCTCTACTACCGCGGCGACCGTCCGGCGGGCCTGCACTGCCCGGACTGCCCCGACTACCGCACCTGCCGGGAGAGCAGCTACGTGGTCGGCCGCATCCTCAAGGAGGACGTGCAGGGCGACGCCTGCTGCTTTGCGAAGGATACCGGCAACGAGGACGGCGCGGCCATGATCCTGACCATGGAAAGCGGCATGATCGTCACCTACAGCCAGAACTTCACCGTCAAGAAAGGCGCGGGCCGCCGCGGCGCGAGGCTCATCGGCACCGACGCCAGCGCGGAGTTTGACTTCTACACAGCCCAGATCCGCGAGGACCGCTACCTCACCCCCCAGACCGTCACGCGGCAGTTTTGCTTTCCAAACGGCAACCACTTCGGCGGCGACGAGGCGCTGGCGCTGGAGTTCCTGCGCGTGATGGACGGCCAGCCCTCCCGCTCGGACCTGACCGACGGGCTCCGTAGCGCGGCGGTGTGTCTCGCGGCGCGGGAGGCCGCGCAGAGCGGACGCTTTGTGACCATCGACTACTAAGGAGGATTGCAGTATGCTCGTCAATCTCAAAACCATTCTCTCCGGCGCCCGCGAGGGCGGCTACGCCGTGGGCCTGTTCAACTGTGTCACCCTGGAGATGACGCGCGGCATCATCGCCGCCGCCGAGGAGCTGCGCTCGCCGGTCATCATCGGGCCGGGGGAAAGCCTGCTGCCCGGCGCGTCCCTGCCGGACTACGCCGACATGATGCTGGGCATCGCCCGCCGCGCGAGCGTGCCGGTGGCCGTGCACTTCGACCACGGCTTCACCCCGGAGCTGGTGGAGGAGGCCATTTCGCTGGGCTTCACCTCCGTGATGTACGATTGCAGCATGCTGTCCTTTGAGGAGAACGTGCGCCGCATCCGCGAAATGGCGAAAAAGGCGCATGCCGCGGGCTGCTCGCTGGAGGCGGAGATCGGCCACGTGGGCTCCAACGGCTCGGCCGAGGAGGACATCGCCCGCTCCGTCTATACCCGGCCGGAGGACGCCCTGCGCTTCGCCTCCGAGAGCGGCTGCGACGCGCTGGCCGTGGCCATCGGCACGGCGCACGGCGTATATGCCAGGGCGCCCCGGCTGGACCTTGACTGCCTGCACGCCATCGCGGCCGTCTGCCCTTGCCCGCTGGTGCTGCACGGCGGCAGCGGCCTTTCGGAGGAGCAGTTCCGCGCGTGCGTGGCGGGCGGCATCTCCAAAATCAACATCTTCACCCACAACAACCTCGCCGCCGCCCGCGCCGCCAACGCTCACTTCACCGAACGCACGGGCGCGTTCGAACTCATGCCCTTCGTGACCGAGGCGGTCAAACAGGAGACGATGGACCATATCCGCATCTTCGGCAGCGAAGGGAGGGCCTGACCATGCGCCCCTGCATCGCGGCGCTGCTGGGCTCGAGCGGCGCGGCCGACAAGCCCGTCTCCGCCACGAACCTCAGCTTCTCGCTCATTCCGCGCCTCAACGCCGCCGGACGCATGGGCGACGCGCAGCTGGCGCTCGACCTGCTCATGACCGACGACTTCGACGCCGCCTGCCGTCTGGCGGCCGAGCTCGAGGCCGTGAACGACCAGCGCCGCACCATCGAGGCCGAG
>USFL01000045.1 GCA_900553905.1 uncultured Eubacteriales bacterium
AGGCTTGCGCTTTTCTTTCATGTTGCCGCCTCCTTAGTATTCCAGCACATCGCGCTTGGTGATGGCGTTGATGATGGCGCTGAGCGCGAAGGAGAACGCGAACACCACCACGCCGATGGCCATGCCGTAGCCATAGGAGGAGTTGGTGTAGGCCTGCTTGTACATGTAGCTGAGGAATACCTCGGTGCTGCCGTCCGGGCCGCCGGAGGTCATGGCTTTGACGAACATGAAGCTCATGTTGATGGTGGAGATGATAAAGAAGGTAAGGGTGGTGCGCAGGTTGGTCCAGATCAGCGGCAAAGTGATGTGGAAGAACTGATGGATGCGGCTGGCGCCCTCCAGGTTGGCCGATTCGTACAGCGACTCCGGGATGGAGGCCATGGAGGCCATGTACATGACCATGTAGTAGCCGATGGCCTGCCAGATCATGGCGCCGGCCAGGCTGTAGATGACGATGCTCTGGTCGCCCAGCCAGTAGACGGGCTCCGCGTCCGCGCCCTTGAAAAGGGCCAGGATGGAATTGAGCATGCCGTTGTTGGCGTCGTAGATGGCCGAGAAGATGGCGGAAATGATGACGATGGAGAGGATGTTGGGGATGTAGAACACGACGCGGAAGAAGTTCTGGCCCTTGATCTTTTCACGGGACAGGATGGCCGCAAAGATGATGGCCAGCGACATGGTGATCACGCTGACGACCACGATCAGAAGCAGGGTATTTTCCACGGACTGCAAAAACTTCATGTCCCTGAAGAGCTTGGTGAAGTTCTCAAAGCCCACGAACGTGCGGTTGGACGAGAAGCCGCCCCATTTATAGAGCGACATGCGGAAGATGTTGAAGGTAGGCAGAATCATAAAGACGAAGAACAGGAGCACCGCGGGCAGAACACAAGCCGCGATGAAGCCGCCCCTTCCCTTTTGCTTATCCAAAGCGTTTCCTCCTCTCAAGGGCCTGACCGATGATAAAGGCCGCGGCAAGCAGAAGCTGCTCGCCGCGGCCGGCAGAATACGGACCTTACTTGAGCGCCTGGCGGAGCAGGTCGCTGTCGATCTTGATCTGCTCAATCCACTGCTCCTGGGTCTTGTCACCGCTGACCAGGGAGTTCACCGCGCCAAACACCGTGTCGGCGAAGTTGACGCCCTCGACGGGGTCGGTGGCGGCGAAGTTACCCAGAGCGGCCTTGGCGCCGTTGTCATAGATGGAGTAGAACAGCTTGCTGTCGCCCTCCAGCGTATCGGCAAAGCCGACGATGGGCTGGATCGCGCCGCCCTTGGCGAAGATCTCGGCGGCCACATCGGAGTACATGAAGGCCACGAACTGCTTGGCGGCGTCCTTGTTGACGGCCTCTGAGGGGATCCAGAGCTGCTCGAACCAGGTGTAGCTGTAGCGGTCGCTGCCTTCGGAGACGGCGGGCAGAGCGGTGAAGCCCCACTTGAAGCCCTCGGCGCGAGGCGCGTCGGCCATCTCGTCAATGACCCAGGTGCCGTTGGGCATGAAGAGCGCCTTGTTGTCCAGGATCAGCTGCTGGTTCTTGGTGAAGTTGTCGTTGTTGGCGTTGGAGGGAACGGACTTTTCGGTGTAGGTAGCCAGCTTGGCGACGATGTCAAAGGCGAGCTGCGCTTCCTCGGTGTCCCAGATGCCCTCGGCGTAGTTGGTCGCCTGGGTGAAGAACTCGGGGCCGCCGCACTCGTAGAGCAGCGCGTAGAAGAACGCGTCGAAGTAGCCGGCGGTCGGATAGGCGAACAGCGCGATGCCCTCGGCAGCGGCCACGTCGCCCAGCGCCCACATCTCATCCCAGGTCTCGGGCACTTCCCAGCCCTTTTCCTCAAACAGGCCGGCGTTGTAGAACAGGCCGCAGGGGCTGTAGAACATGGGAGCCATGTAGGTCTTGCCGTCGCCGTAGGGATTGGTCAGGGAGCTCTCGGTGAAGCCGCCGGCGATCTTCTCGCTCACCAGCTTGTCTTCGCCGGGCACGGTCATGCTCAGCACGTCGGTGATGTCCTCAAGCAGGTTTTCCTTGATGAGGGTCTCGGTAAGAGCGGCGGGACGGCCGGTGGCCAGGTGCACCACATCGGGGAAGTCGCCGGCCTTCATGGGCGCGGAGATGACATCCTCCAGGTTTTTGTCGGTCACCAGGTCCACCTGGATGCCGGTGAGCTCGGTGAACGCGGCGGTGACTTCCTGCCAGATCTCAGAGCCGTAAGCGGTCTCGATCGCAGCCACGCTCAGGGTGGTGCCTTCGGCCATCGCGGGGATGCTCAGGCCGAGCGCCAGGATCAGCGCCAGGAACAGGCTGACAAGTTTCTTCATAGACAAACGCCTCCTTCGTTGCATAGAACGGTCAAGTTGCACAAGGGCATGCGCCCTTTTCATGGCAATATTGTAACACGCAGTACAAAGGCGCGCCATTCAATTCATTGCTGTAAATTTTAGGTTTCTTGCTTTTGACGCGGCGGCGGCGCGCATGGATGAAAGCACGCCAAGCGCCCCTCCCCGGATTCCGGGGAAGGGGCCTTGCCAGATGCTATAACGCCTGTTTTTATCTCAACTTTCCTCTTATGTAGGCAAGGGGGCGCGGGTCCTTACTCCACGGCGGTGACGATCTGCGCCTCCCGGAAGCGCCGGCGGAAGCCGTAGGCCTCCAGCTGCGCATCCGTATAAAACGCCCCGGCGGCATGCCAGCCAAAGCCGAAGGAATCACAGCCCAGAGCCTGCAGCTTTTCCAGCACGGCCCGGACCTCGTCCCGGCTCTGGGCCAGAACGCTGTCTCCGGGCAAAAACAGCTGAAGCTGGAGCTGTTCGCCGTCAATGGCCACGGCGCGCCGCCCCTCGATCATGGCCAGCGTGGCAATCTGCGTCTCGCGCGCTGTGAGCAGGCCGCTCACCCGCCCCTCACTCACAGCGGCACTGCCCAGGTATTCGACGGGATTGACGCTGGTTTGCGGCAGCAGACCCGCCAGGATATCCTCCGGCAACATGGCGCCATCCAAGGGTTCGCTGCCGGCAAAAGCGGCGGCATCCGCTCCCGAACCGCCTCCGCCGCTCTGGCCCGATCCGCCCTGCGGATCGCCGGAAGCGTCTTCGCCGCTTTTCTCCTGCTCCGGCACCAGGCTCCGGTTCACGGCGCAGATGCACAGCAGCGGGTCCGCCTTGCCGTCGCCAAGCTCCTGCACGCAAGCTGAAAGGCTGCTGTAGGGCAGCATGCTCTCCTGGCGCAGCTGTTCAAACAGCAGGTTGAGATGCGTGCTCAGGCGCATGCCCAGGTCCGGCTTCTGGGCGGCCATCACCTCGGCCGCGTTGCCCAGCGCCACCATCACATACGCATCGGGCCGCATGCTGGGCATCTCAAAGAGCGTGCGCAGCAGCGGGCGCAGGTGCGTGGTGGCCGCCAGATCATAGCTGACCAGGCACAGGCGCACCTGCGAAAAGTTGAAGGGATAGGGCGTGGAGGCGGACAGCACGCGCATCGCGTCGGCAAAGCTGTCTCCCGTGGCGGTCAGCAGGTCATAGGCCGCGGACCCGCTTTCCGTGCTGCTCTGGGGCGCCTGTACACCGACCTGATAGCGCCCCTTCTCGTCCAGGTCCACGCTCAGGCAGATGGGGTACACCTGCCGCTCCAGCGAGGCGTAGCTGCACGCCCCCAGCAGCGGCCCCGCCGCCAGCAGCACGCACAGCAGCCATGCGCGTTTCATCCGGCATGCGCCTCCCTTCCTTTTCGGGCCGACAGCGCCCAGAGAGCGCCGCCCGCCGCGGCGCTGAGCAGCGCGCGCCAGGGCAGCACCCAACCCAGCGCGCCAAGCAATTCGTCCGGCCAGATCAGCGCCGCCACCGTGCCCGGCAGCAGAGGGACAAGCGCCGCGACCGAGCGGGGCACGCGGGGTACGGCGGAGCGCAGCAGCTTTTCACCGCTCACGGCGCAGCCGATCAGCGCCAGGGGCAGCAGCAGCATCCACAGCAGCCCGCTGCACTCGTAGAGCAGCGGGCTGCGCGAATGCCGGGCCAGCCCCATCAGGCGTTCGCCCACATCCAGCGCGTCGCCGCTGCGCCAGGGCCTTGCCATGCCGTACCACAGCGCCCAGATCACGCACATCAGCCACGGCAGCGCCGTCCAGAGCGCAGCGCGTCCGGCCGTCCGTTCCCCTGCAGGCCGGGCGCGCTCTTCCCGCTGGGAATGCAGCGGCAGCGCAAAGAGCAGTGCGACGCCCCATCCGCTTCCCGCGCCCGCCAGCGCTTCCGCCGCGGTGCGTCCCGGCCCCTGCCCCAGCAGGGGCCACAGGCGCACAGGATGCGCGTTGGCATTGAGAAACACCGTCGCCAGCAGAAACAGTCCCAGCAACAAAAACTGGAACAGGCTCGCGCCATAGGCCGCCCCGTTTTCTCTGGAGAAAAGCGCCGTCAGCCAGCACAGCGCCGCCGGTACCACGATACAGGCCCAAAGGGGATATTCCGGAATCAGCTGGCTGATGTAGCCCGCCAGCGTGCGCATGAGAACCGCCGCGTCCAGCGTCAGGCAGGGCAGAAGCGCAAGCGTCACCTTTGCGCCGCCCGGCGTCGAAAGGGCGCTTTCGCCACCCCGCCACAGCGCCCACAGCCCGGCCAGCGGCAGCGCAAGTACAAGCGCCGCCTGCCAGGTGGTCTGAACCAGCCGGTCATAGGCGTACAGCGTCACCCACAGCATCAGCTGCGCGGCAAGCCCCATAGCCCCCAGCGTGCGGTAGGCGGCGCGCGCTGCGCGGCGCTGCTGGCGGCGCGCCTCCTCCCGGTTTGTCACGGCGCTGCGCGTCTGACGCGCCCGCCTGAACCAGCCCGTCATCATGGGCGTTCACGCCCCTTCTTCCGGAAGCGGCGCATGCGTCCGTGCGCTCGCAGGAGGTTGTCGGGCCTGGCCACATAGGACCGCAGCCGCTGCCGGAACACGGGTCCCCGCCAGATCAGGTCCGGGTTATGCAGGCGGCCCGGACTGACGGGCGCGAGAAACGGCCGCCCCAGGCTTTCCATGCCGGCCACGCGCAGCACCATGAGCAGCAGCGTCAGGCACACGCCGGGAAGTCCCATCAGCCCGCCCGCGATGAGCAGCGCCATCTGCCCCATGCGGAACGCAAAGCTCAGCGAATAATTAGGCAGCGCATAGCTGCCCAGACCCGACAGCGCCACCACGATGATCAGCAGCGGACTGACCAGCCCCGCGTCCACGGCGGCCGTTCCCAGAATCAACGCGCTCACCAGCCCGAAGGAGGAACCCATCAGCCCCGGAATGCGGGTACCCGCCTCGTTGATGAGGTCAAAGACCGTCAGCATCAGCACGGCTTCGCCAAAGAGGCTGATGGAGACGATGGAGCGGCTTTGAATGATGTTGGTCAAAAGCGACATGGGCAGCGCCAGCGGATGGAAGATCACCATGCTCACAAACGCCGCCGGCAGAAGCAGCGCCAGCACGGCGCCCACCGCGCGCACCACGCGCATGAAGGTGCCGTACATCCAGCGCATATAGGTGTCGTCGGGCGCGTGGAACAGGTGCCACAGGCTGACCGGCATGGCCAGGCACCGGGGGCTGCCGTCGATGAGGATGACCGCCTGCCCCTCCAGAAGAAAGCTCACCGCACGGTCCGGGCGCTCGGTGGAAACCACCTGGGGCAGGGGTGCGAAGGGGTCGTCCTCGATCAGCTGGGACAGTTCCCCCACGGTGAGCACATGGTCGATGGCCGAAGCCTCCAGCCGGCGCTGGATCTCGTCCACCGTCTCCTGCGGGCAGATGCCGTCCAGGTAGCAAACCGCCGTCTGCGTGGAGACGCGCGTGCCCACCTGCCCCAGCCTGCAGATCAGCCCGGGGGTGGGAAGCATGCGGTGCAAAAGCGTCAGGTTGTCGCGCAGCGGCTCGGTAAAGGCCTCGTGCGGGCCGATGACCACGTTTTCCGTCTGCGGAATGGAAACGGGCCGGCGGATGTACCCGCGCAGGTCCACCATCACCGCCTCGTCCACGGTGTCGATGAGCAAAAGCGTCTGACCGCGCATCAGCTGCTCGACGGCGGCGTAGGGCTGTTTTTCGGTTTTGACCTCCGGCGCCTCGATTAGCCGCCGGGTCACGGCTTCCAGCGCCTGCCGGCCGCTCAAATCCTCCTGTGCATGCATCAGAGGACGCAGCACGCTGTCCGACATCCGCTGCCCGGAGGACATGCCCTCCACAAAATACAGGGCACAGCTGCGCCCCAGCGCCGTAAAGGAGCGGGTGACGATATCGTCGTTCCGGTCCAGATTCAGGCTTTCCGCCAGCATGTCCTGGTTGCGCTTCAGGCTGTGAAAAAAGGTTGACCGCATACTGACCTCCATCGGGGGATGGCGGTAGTATGGGTGAAAATGGCTCGCTTTATGCGGCGCGCTAACGCACTTCGAAGGGGTTTTCCACCTGGTGATGGGGTTCGATGAGCAGCTCATAGCACAGGGTCAAAATGTTGCGGCCCAGCATGCCTACGCCGTTGTGCGCGCTTTTGTTCTGGCATCCGTTGGTCAGCATGACCACTCCGGTGCGGTCGGACGGGTCAAAATAGGCGGCGCAGAGCATGCCATAGGCCTTTCCGCCATGGCCATAGAGGGTGCGTCCCTCCACCTCGTCGTCGGTTATGATATTGATAAACAGGCCATTTTCGCTTTCGCAGGTTACGCTGCCGGTGTAATTCTGCGGGGTGAGCATCTCCCGCGTCTGGCTTTCCTTCAAAATGCGCGTATCGCCGCATACGCCCCCGTCGCACAGGGCGATGAGAATTTTGCACAGGTCCGGCGCGGAGATGACCAGCTTGCCCGCGGTGAAGCAGTAGCCCTGCAACGCGGGGGAATCCTCCCTCACGCGCTTTGCCAGCCAGCGCCGGGGCATAAGGTACAGGTCGGCCACAGGCACATCCGAGGCCAGACGCGACGGTTGATACGCCGCCGCCACGCCCAGGGGTTCAAAGACGTTTTGGGCCATATAATCGTCCAGCGCCATGCCGGACAGCGCCTCGATCAGCGGGCCGATCAGCCCGCCGCCGAAGTTGGAATAAAGCCGACGGCTGCCGGGACGGGCCTGTAAAAACACACGCCGTCCCTCTTGCGCAAACAGGGTTTCCAGCGGCAGTCCCTCGCCTTCCAGCGCACGGTCATAATCGGATGAATCCTGCAGGGAGGCGGTATGGGTCATCAGCTGGCGCAGGGTGACGGGAACCTCCGGATAATACGGATTCCGCACCTCGTAGCCCAGCACCTCGCCCAGCTCGTCGTCCAGGGATACGCCCTGCTCGTCCATCAGCTGCAAAAGGCCGATGCAGGCCACCATCTTGGAGATGCTGCCCACCTGAAACGCCGTATCGGCCGTCACCTCCGGCCCTCCGGGACGGGTTTGCCCATAGGTATAGACATAGGTTATGCGCCCGTTCTGAAAAACCGCCACAGAAGCGCCCAGCGTGCTGTATTTCTCAAACATGCGGGCCAGCTGCTCCTCCACGGCGCCCTCCGCGCCCGTAACCGCGCCCGGCAGCGCGAGGCACAGAAGCAGCAGCAGACATCCTATCCGTCTGTACAAGGCGCGCACCTCCCCCTCGCAGGCATCCCAGGCTTTTATTATAGCCCCCGCACGCGCCGCAGGCAAGTTTGACAGCGGCGTTCCCGCCCGGATATAATGAAGAGGCTGCTATCGCTATGCAAACGCAAAGGAGGATGTCATGCGGATTCGATATGCCGCCGCCTGTCTGGCGGCCTGCGCCGCGCTGGCTCTGGGCGCGGCCCGCGCGGAGTGGTATGTGTTTGAGCCCGACGATCCGCCCGAGGCGCTGCTGGAGGCGTCCATGCAGGTCAGCGGCTTCAGCGGCGAGGTGACGCTGAGCTTTCTGGGCGACTGCACGCTGGGCGGGGAAAGCAAGGCGGCCAACAGCCGCGGTGGCTTTGTTCAGACCGCGCTGCGCGAGGGATACGATTACCCCTTCCAAAACCTCAAGGCCCTGCTGGACAGCGACGATGTCACCGTGGTGAACCTGGAGGGCGTTCTTAGCGACCGCAAGCTGGACCGGGTGAAAAAAACCTTCAACTTCAAGGGCCCGGCGGATTTTGCCACCATCCTGCCCCTGGGCGGGGTGGAGCTGGCGGGCTTGAGCAACAACCACACCATGGACTACGGCGCGGAGGGCTACGCCGATACCCAGGCCGCGCTGGAGGCGGCGGGCGTGGCCTATTTCGATTCAGACCATGTGGCCGTGTGGGCGCACGACGGCGTGATGATCGGCTTCACGGGCTCGGCGTTCAGCCTCTCCACCGGCGCGCAAAAAACCCTGCGCGCGCAGATGGAGGCCCTGCGCGCGGTGGGATGCCAGCTGATCGTGCACAGCATGCACGCGGGCACCGAATACGAGCGCGAGCCCACCTCCCAGCAGAAAACCGTCGCGGCTCATGCCGTGGACATGGGCGCGGACCTGATTGTGGGGCACCATCCCCATGTGGTGCAGGGCTATGAGCTGATGGACGGCGTGCCCGTGGTTTACAGCCTGGGCAACGCCGTGTTCGGCGGCAACCGGGACCCCCGCGACTACGATGCGCTGCTTCTGCAGGCCGTTTTCGCCTATGAGGACGGCGTGCCCGTCAGCGTGCGGCTGGTGTTTCATCCCATCAGCGTGAGCGGGGAAACGGCCTACAACAACTATCAGCCCGTGCTGCTCACAGGCGACGACGCGCAGCGCGTGCTGGAGAAAATGGCCGATTCCACCGGCGTTGCGCCGCCCGCCTACGAAGAGGGGCAGGGGGCGGAGACGGAGGCGTTTGTGTTAAAATAAACGGAAGTTTTGATATAATAACAATAATATATAA